>DASQXY010000086.1:0-21553 GCA_035639455.1 Chthoniobacterales bacterium
TGACACTGCCGGACTCGCTGATGCGCCGGGTTGCGTTCCTGGTTGTGCAGCGGACGGGTTCGTCGCCGCCGCCGGTTGGCCGCGATTTGCCGATTCCGGGCCAGTGATTGAAATTGGTTTGGGCGTGCCGCTCGGCTGTGGCGTCGGCGAAGTCGCTGGAGCTGGTGTCGCTTTGCCGCTTGGTGCTTGCGACGCTTGCGGCGCAGGTGGAGCAATCGGGTTCGCTGGCGCTGGCCTTTGTTTTGCTAATTCGCCGACGGCTAATTCCATGGCCCGGTCAATCGGAATCCGCACCACGCCTTTGTTCTTATCGATCCAGCCGTAGCTCCCGAGCTCCTTCGCATCGGCATCGTGCGCCGCTTTGAGGTTGTCCATGCGTTTTTTCGCGCGCGTTTCTTCATAGGTATCGCCGCGCGGCGATGGACCAACCACTGCCAGCACGATCACGCCGAAGAGAAAGAAGAGCGCCACCACGCCGAGCCAAGTCGAAAACGGCGCGCGCGCGCGGACGGCTTGGCGGATCGATTGCTGATCGGCCATGTCAATTCACCAAGCGCAATGATTCGACCAGGCGCGGATCCCGCACAGGGAAGAGCGAAGTTTTGCCCACGATTCGCAGATAAACAAACGCCAGCGTAGAACCGAACGCCATGAGAGTGACAAGGTCCCAGATGCTCACGTGCACGCCGGTGCCATGCAGCGCCGGCAACACGATCAGGTACATATCGAGCATCTGCATGAGCAACATCCACCCAGATACCATGCAAAGCTGTCGGGGATGTTTCTTGATCGAGCGTACCAGTAAAATCGCGAACGGGCCGAAGAACCGGCCGAACACGAGCAGCATGCTCAACGCCCACCACGACTCGGTGTTTCGGGTGAGAAAAAATTGCGTCTCCTCTGGTATGTTCGCGTACCAGGTGAGCATGTATTGACCGAAACCGATGTAGGCCCAAAAAGTGCAGAAGGCCAACATCCATTTCCCCATGATGTGGTAATGCTCCACCGTAACCACGTCCTTGAGATAACCGGCGCTGCGCAGCGCCGTGATAACGAGCACGAGCAATGACATCGACGAAGCGGCCGTGCCGGCGAAGATGTAAACGCCGAACATCGTGGAGAACCACCTGTAGTTCAGGCTCATAAACCAATCGAACGCGCCGAAAGTGAGGCAGAGCGCGAACATCGGCAAACTGGCAAACGAAACTTTGCGCAGCCAGACGGTGAACTTCGGATTGCCATTTTTGTCTTGGAGGACGGAGAAACGGCGGAGCAGTTGCGAGGCGACAACGAAGAAGCCGAGGAAGACGACCGCTCGAATGACAAAGAAGGTGAAGTTTAGGTAAGCGCGCTTGGAGTCGAGGTTCTCTTCGCCGCCCGGTGGTATATTCATCCATTCATAGAGATGATGGCGAAGGAGAAGGATAGGCACGAAGAATACCGCCAGCACCGCGACAAGCACCACGATGTTTTCCAGCTGGCGCCGCACTACGACCGTCCATTCGGCGTCAGTCGCGTAATGGACGATCGTCCAGAAGAAGCAGCCGGCGCAGAGCGTGAAGAAAAACGCGAACGCAAAAAGCCACGAAAAACTGAGCTGCGTCGGATTAACGATCACGCCGACGATGCAGAGTGCGAGCGCGAGAAGCGCGACGACACCAAGCAACATCGACAATCCAGCGAAGCGGTTCGTCTCGAAGTACTCGCCTTGCGGCGTCGGCAAGTCGCGGGGCCGGTCGCTCATTTCTTTGTCGCCTCAGGTTTTGCAGGTGGAGGAGATTCGGCCGGTTTCTCGAGATCGGCGCGATGCTCGGGCGGCACGTCCGCGGCCGTAGCACCGTGACTGCGTTGCAGCGCGCGCAAATAGGCGATGATCGCCCAGCGGTCATCGACCGTAAGGCTCGGGCCGTAAGCCATCATGGTGTTTTTGCCATTAGTGATCGTGTTGAAGATTTCGCCATCAGCCATTTTTCGGATGCGATCGTCTTGCAGGCTCACCACAGTCGTGAGGCCGTACTGTTTCGTGATGCCGTTCCCGCTTGCAGTCGCGCCGTGACACATCGCGCAGGTGATGTTGAAGCGTTGCTGCCCGCGCCGCAGCAGATCCGGCGTGACTTGGATCGGAATCCCTGTACCCCAGTTGTTGCCCATTTTGCCCGTGTCGTGGTAATCGGTGGTCGCGCTAAACGCGAGTTGCGACCGCGTTTGCGGAACGGGCAAAGCCGCCGCCGGTGTAGCGATTGTTTTTGCCTGTGGCATCTCGTAGCCGATCGGAACGGTGCCGGCGATCGGCATGCGCGGTCCGCGCCCATCGGCGAAAAATTGCAGCGGCGCCTGCGCGCGCACTTTCATCTGCCGCACCATGTCAGGAAATAGTTCCGACGGCGGCGCAGTGCTTTTGCGGCCGCGAAACCCGAGCACCGCGACGACCGCGATCGACAGCAGCAGGAAGAGCAGGAAAAAGCCGCGCAACATGATGTTACTCCTCGTGCACGATCGTGATGTGCTGACCGCCGCTGCGCTCAAGCAAATCACGCGCTTCGCTTTGAGTGAATCGCGGGTCGCGGGCTTCGATGGCTAGAAAGAAACCATCGTTTGTTGTGCGCTTGAATCGCTGCCAGTTGAACATCGGATGATTCCAGCGCGGGAGGCCATTCATGATCTGCCAGGCAAAGAAGGCAGCGAAGGAGGCGAAGAGCACGGTCAGCTCGAACATGATGGGGAAAAACGCCGGCACGACCCGCCACGTGTACGGCTTGCCGTGCACGATGAGGGGATAAAGAATCCATGTCGGCCCAAATTCGATCGTCATCGCCGTCAGCAAACCGGTGATGCCGCCGATCAAAACGACGGCGCTGAGCCACGATTTGCCGAGGCCCATCGCCTCATCCATGCCGTGGATCGGGAATGGTGAATAGACGTCCCAGCGTTTGAATCCGGCGTCGCGCACCATCTTGGCGGCCTCGTAAAGCGCATGCGCGCTCGGGTATTCCGCCGCCATCGCGTACACTTTGTGACCGGATGGCGTCCTCAGGTGCGCTCCTTTCCCCCCGCTGCGACGGGATGATGCCCCGCCGGGCCCAGATAATGAGCGTCGGCTTCGGGCACGACCAGTTTCACTTCGCTCATCGCAATCATCGGTACAAACCTAATGAACAGCAGAAACAACGATGTGAAGATGCCAAGCGTGCCGATGTAGGTCCAAATGTCGACCCAGGTGGCGTGAAACATTCCCCACGCCGACGGCAAAAAGTCCCGGTGTAACCCACCGACGATGATGATGAAGCGCTCGAACCACATCCCGGCATTGACGCACATACAAACGAAATAGACGGCGAAGATGTTGCGCCGGCACCAGCGGAACCAGAAGAGCTGCGGCGAAAGGCAATTGCAGAACAACATGCCCACCCACCAGTACCACCAATACGGCCCGAAAACACGGTTCCAATAGGCGAACCGCTCGTAAACGTTGCCGCTGTACCACGAGATGAAGAATTCCATCATGTAGGCGTACGCGACGAACGAACCGGTCAGCAGAATGATTTTCGCCATCTTGTCGATATGCGCCGGCGTGATGATGTCTTGCAGCTTGAACATCGCCCGCGCGGGAATCAGCAGCGTCAGCACCATGGCGAAACCACCGAAGATCGCGCCTGCAACAAAGTAAGGCGGGAAAATCGTGGTGTGCCACGTCGGCAGGATAGAGGTCGCGAAGTCGAACGACACCACGCTATGGACCGACAACACGAGTGGTGTCGAAAGTCCCGCGAGAAGCAGATACGCCATTTCATAATGGCGCCAGTGGCGGTTCGAACCGCGCCAGCCGAGTGCGAAAATACCGTAGAGGAATTTTTTGATCTTTGAAGTCGCGCGGTCACGGAGTGTGGCCAAATCCGGCACCAGACCGGTGTACCAGAACAGCACCGACACCGTGAAATAGGTCGAGACCGCGAACACGTCCCACATCAACGGGCTGCGGAAGTTCTGCCAGATGCCCCAGTTGTTAGGCAAGGGCGCCAGATACCACGCCATCCAAACACGGCCGACGTGGATGCCGGGAAAGATCGCGGCGCACATCACCGCGAACAGCGTCATCGCTTCGGCCGAACGGTTGATCGACGTGCGCCACTTCTGCCGCAGCAAATACAAGATGGCGGAGATGAGCGTGCCCGCGTGTCCGATACCGATCCAAAAAACGAAATTGGTAATGCCCCAAGCCCACCCGACCGGGATATTATTTCCCCAAACGCCAACACCGGTAGAAATGAGATAGCCCATGCAAAAAACGCCGAACATCGCGACCGAGCTGGTGATTGCGAAACAGACCCACCACCAGCGCGGCGCGCGTTGCTCGACCACGCCGGCGATGCGCTCGGTCAACCAACTGAAGTTGCGATTGTGCAACACCAACGGTGGGCGCTTGATCTCCTCTTCGACCGCGCTCGATGCTTCCGCGCGAATTATCTCTGGCGCTGTGACTGTCTCATCCATAACTCAGTGTGGAATCGGCATCTTGCCGATCCAAGATACGCTGGAAGCGCATGCCACTTTGTAAGATCGACATCTCATAACATCGACATCACGTCTGCGGCTGCGGTGTTTCCTCTCCTTCCGGTTCACGCTCGGACTTTGGATTCAATTTCCCCTTATCGTGCTGTTCGTAATCGTGTCGTACATTTTCGTTCGGCTTCTTCTCGAGTGGGCTCGCCACGCCGATTTTGTCAGCGTCAGGCATTTGCGGATTCGGATTTCGGATCCGTGCGAGATAACTGGTCCGCGTATTCACGTTCAAATATTCCAGCAGGCGATAATTACGGTCCTGCTTCTTCATTTTTGAGACCTTGCTCTCCGGGTCGGCGATGTCGCCGAACACAAGCGCTTCGTTTGGACACGCCTGCGCACAGGCGACGGTGAACGAATCGCGCGGAATGCGCGTGTTGCTCGAAGCACCCGCGCGAACATGCGCCGCGATCTTGGCTTCCTCGATGCGCTGGACGCAAAACGTGCACTTCTCCATCACACCGCGCATGCGCACCGTCACATTCGGGTTCTTCTGCATTTTGACGAGGTCCGGCGCGCCCTTTTCCGTGAACGGCGCGACGTACTCGTACCAGGTGGCGAGTTGCCCGGCGATTTTCTTTTTGCCGACTGGCCGCTGGTTGTAATCGAAGTAATTGAACCGGCGTACCTTGAATGGGCAATTGTTCGAGCAGTAACGCGTGCCCACGCAGCGGTTGTAAGCCATCACATTGAGACCGTCCTCACTGTGGATGGTCGCATTGACAGGACACACCGTTTCGCAGGGCGCATTCTCGCAATGCTGGCAAAGCATTGGTTCGTGCACGATCTCGGGATCCTGCGGCCAATCGCCATTGTCCTGGTTGTAACCGCGCTCGCTCGCGTAGTAACGGTCGATGCGAATCCAATGCATCGAGCGACCGTGCGCTGTCTGTAGTTTGCCGACGATCGGGGTGTTGTTCTCCGCCTGGCATGCGATCACGCACGCGCTGCACCCGGTGCAGACGTTTAGATCGATGGTCATTCCCCACTGCTGCTCGGCATTAAGCGGCGGATGCGCATAAAGCGACGGCAGCTTGGGAGGCAACTCTTGTTCGCCTTCAACCTGCTTCACGAAATCATTTTCCGCGCGGTAACGCTCGAGCGTCGCCTCGCGGACGAGCCCCCGGCCTTCGATGCTCCAGTGTTCCTGCGTGGTTGCGAGCGGATATTTGCGGCCGACTTTCTCGACGCGCACGCTCTCGACGTTTTTGCGGTCGGCCACGATGAAGTGCCGGGTTGCAGCCGTGCGAAGCAAGTACGCGTTGAACCCACGTTGCTCTTCCGTCTCGGGTTTTTCTTCAACTGCGGCGCCGGCGTAGGGCAACGCGTCGAATCCCGGCATGCGCCGGCCGTAGCCGATCGGAATCGTGATGGAGCTGTCGGCGTGACCGGGTGAGACCAGCGCAGCGATCACCAGTTCGCGTTTGATCGGTGCGTTCTTCTGGTCTCGCGCAGCATCGATAATCGTGACGCGAATCAAATCGCCATCGCTAACACCGAGATGCCGCGACATGGCCGGACTCATCAGTGCCGCGTTGTCCCATGTCAGTTTCGTGATCGGATCGGGCAGCTCTTGCAGCCAGCCGTTGTTAATGTAGCGGCCGTCATCCATTGAGTAATCACGGACGAACACGATTTCCGGTGACTGCGGCCTGGGCGTGCTCGCCGAAGTCCACGATCGCTGCACGGCGGCGGTTGCGCCGGCGGCGATTGGCACTGCGCCGCGATCGCGTACTGCAACATGCGATGCAAACCCGTCGTGAACGAACTTCGTCCACGCCGTCGTAAAATCTCCCGGCGGACCAGTAGCGCGAAACGTTTCCTGAACCAGCTCCGGTCCTTCCGCCTTCGGACGGCCGAGCAACATGTTAAGCAAGTCGATTTCGGATAGGCCGCCAAAGAGCGGTAGGATCGTTGGCTGGATAGACAGATAGGACCCGTCGCTCGCGAGGGCGTCGCCCCACGATTCCAAGTAATGCGCCAGCGGCACGTGCCATGTGCTGGCCGCCGACGTCGCGTCCTCATGATAGCCGAGCCTAACGACATCGGGAACTTTCTTCTGCAAATCCGCCCAATCGACTGGCTGATTCGTTGCCGGATCGCGAGCGAGGCCGCGGAAGGCATTGAACATCGGATCGCCACCGAGAATGAACAGTTGTTTCACGCGGTCATGCGCGATTTCGTCGGCCAGTTGCAGCAATGAAATCGTGCGCGGATTCCGCGGCTGATCGCGCACACCCAACGTCGCTCCGATATTCTTGAGCGCGGCGTTGATTGCGTAGCCCAGCAACTGCACCGCGCCCGGTTGAAGGGCGCCGACGAGCACGAGACTCGCGCCCGGTTTTGTGACGAGGTCGGCCGCCGCTTCGGCGATCCATTCCTCGTCCAGCCCTTCCGCGAGCGCCGGCGAAATTGTGCCGAGCAGCGAATTCAATCCGGCGTCACCAGTGGCGCTTCCAATTTCGCGCGCGAGTGCATACGCAACCGTCGCGATCTGACTGGCAGGACAGCGCAGGCGGTGATCGGCCATTGATCCGGTGAGCGTGAAACGGTTTTCCACGACGTAGAGCCGATTCATGGTGTCTTTTGCTTCGCTGATGCGCCGCCGGCTAGTGAACCCGCGCAGGGTAGCCAGATCGCCTTCACCGCAATCGAGAAAATCGCTGTCGAGCGACAGGATGACGTCGGCGCGATCCAAGCGCGGAGTCAAACGGGCGTTCGGTCCAAACGCCGCTTGCGTCGCGCCCTGCTCATCGTCAGTGAGGCCGGCGTCGTAAACGCACCAGCGCATTGCCGGAAAAATGCGCTCCAGTTCGCCACGCAAACGCTCACGCGTAGGCGACTGCACTTCTTCAACTAAAACCGCGAGACCAGCGCCGCCGTCGCTCTTCGCTTTGTTCACAAGATCCTCAGCGTATTTTTCAAACGTCGCGCGGTCCGACGTTTTGCCCTTGTTGACGAACCGGCGCGAGCGTGTCGGATCGTAGAGATCGATAATCGACGCTTGTGCGAAGACATCCGTCGCGCCGCTGCTCGCGGGATGCAGTGGGTTACCTTCGAGCTTAATTGGCCGGCCGTCGACCGTGGTCGCAATCAGCGGAATGGCGCCGCCGCGCCGCGGCATCGCGGTCGCGTAGTAAAGAAATTTCCCGGGAATCGTCCACTCGACACTTTTCGTGAACGGAACGATGTATAATTCGGGCCGGCGACAACTCGTTAGGCCGACTCCCGCCAGGGCCATGGAGGCGCCCATCAGCTTCAAAAAATCGCGGCGTGACCAGTCGCCGTCGCTAACCTCGGACGCGCCGGCGGGAAATTCGCGCTCCAGCCATTCACGGAACCCAGGCGTGTTCGCAAACTCACCGAGCGAGCGCCAGTAGTTTTTCCCACTCTGCGGCTGAGGCGGATGTTGGAAAACACGTTTCATCGGTGACAGGTCTGGCAATTTGTGCTCGGAGCGATGTTCCAGCGTTCCTTCAACGTCTGGCCGATCTCCCGCTGCGTCAGATGTTTCTTCTTTGTCCAATCCTCGGTCACACCTTTTGGTTGCCCGTACTTCGCCACGAACTCCGCTGGTTTCACATCGTTGGGTCTCCAATCAAGATTGAAAACTTCTTCCTGCGGGCGCAGGAAATTTTCCGGGTGGCGGTGACATTCCAGACACCACGCCATGCTGTGAGGTTCGGCTATATACACGGCCGACATGTGATTCACTGGACCATGGCAACTGAAGCAACTGATGCCGCGATTCACATGCGCGCTGTGATTATAAAAAACGTAATCAACCGTGCGGTGAAGCCACACCCATTGAATTGGTTTGCCGGTATTCCAACTCACCCGCACCGGCTCGAGCTTGGGATTGTCTTTTTGCACCTGCGAATGGCAGTTCATGCAGGTTTGCGTGTTCGGCAGATTGGACTGCGCCGCAACTTCGACAAAGCTATGGCAATAGCGGCAGTCCATCCCGAGCTGCGTCACGTGGATGTCGTGCGGAAACGGCACCGGCTGGATCGGTTGGTACCCGACTTTCGTGTATTTCGGTGTGCCGTAATACCAGCTTGCCGCGGTGAGCGCGCAGATGAGCACGGTGCCGCAGATCGCAATCTTGAGCGGCAGCCAATTGGTCCAGCGCGGAAAAAAATTCGCCATAGAACATCAGCCGCCACGCAGGATGCACTGACGCCAAGGGGAAAACGAATCGGACGCAAGATTAGGATGTGCGGCGTTCAGACGATCCAAAACTTTCGGTTGATTACGCGCCCAAGGGGAGAGCAAAGTCTATAAATGCGCGTCACGCTGGCAAAACAAAATTCATCGCGCCTTTTTGCCGGATCTTTTCTTTCCCGGTCGGCAGTTCTGCGATGCGATAAGCTTGCGAATTAAGCACGAGCGAAAATGACTTCGACAGAGCGGTCACACCTCGAACACCTCGATTCCATTTTCCGGTCCAGCGAAATGCGAAAAAAAATTGAGCCGATCATCTCGCGGGTGCGTGCCGAGCTAGCATCTAAGCGCGAAGCGCTGATGGCTTGGGAACCGATTCCGCTGGAGCTGTTTCGTGCACCATTGCCGCCGGAAATTCGTTCCAGCTGGGTTTTCGTGCTGCGGGCGGGCGCGGACACTGGCGCCGAACGTCATCCGAATAGCCATCAGCGGATGAGGTCGATCCGCGGCAGCGGCGATCTCCAAACCGAGGAGGCTGGAACCTGGCGTTCTAATCATCTCGTCAGCGATTCGAACGCGCCGCTTGAGTCACGCTGGGTTTCCATTCCGCCGAACGTTTGGCATCGACCGGTGGTCGGCGACAAAGAGGACTGGGTGGTGGTTTCCTTCCACACAGTGCCAGCGGAGGAGTTAATCGAAGAACGACCAGCTCCGGACACAGCAAGCGGAACCAAGCAGATGAGATACGTCGACCGACAAAGCTGATCAATACAGTCATCGGTTCCATGGTCAATTGAGAGCGCGCGAGAGCGACCGGGGTAACGATTCTGTACTGTCATGAAAACGTTGCTTTTCACCATCATCGCGGCGGCGATCTCGTGTTCGGTCGTTCGCGCGCAAAACCCGGTTAAAGACGCCGTCGACACGGCGACCAATGTCGGTCATGCAGCCGCTCGACACACCAAGGATGCGGCCGACACTGTGGCAGACGCGCTTACGCCAGAGCCGGACGCGCGTCGGGTAGACGTTACAATGAGCGAATACAAGTTCGATATGCCCACGGAATTGAAACCCGGCAAGACCGCGTTCGTGGTCAAAAACGCTGGCAAGAGGAAACACAACTTCGAGATCAAAGGCGGGAGCATCGATCGGAAGTTCCAAAAGAACCTCGCGCCAAACGAAACCAAGGTCTTACATGTCGTCTTGGAACGTGGAACTTACGAAGTGACTTGCCCGGTAGACTTTCATCCGCAGAAAGGGATGAAGACTCCCGTCATGGTGAAGTAGTACTGGGGTGTGATCAGGAGCTGCGGGTCGTAATCTGCGTCGCGCGATAACCGCTGCGTCGAATCGCGGTGCAGAATTCCTCTTTCGTGATGCCGAGCGGATTATAAGTCACGACTGCGCCGCCACCGACAAACTGGACGTCGCGCACACCATTGAGATCTTCCACCGCGTCGCGTACTGCGTTCTGCGCGAGTTCGGAATTGATGTCGTTAATGTCGAATTCGACCTGCTCGAGCGGTGCGTCCTTCGGTTTGCCTTGCTCCTCTGCCACTCGAAAAGGAATTCGAGGCGCGACGCCTCGGTGGTTGTAGGCGCGTTACAATCCGGTTTCGTTCAAGGCCTAGACAGTCCAACGTCGCTCGGCGGCAATTAATGAGACGACTCCGCTGCCGCGGCGGGTTCTTTCACGCGCCAATGCGAGATCCGGCCGACCCATTCGCGCGCCGCGCTGGCCATATCATCGGCTTTGGCAAGGCCGCTCTTCACGAATACGGGCACGGTGCTCTCCCACACCTTCGTCACCACGAGCGCGCCGTTCTCGCGCACGATTCGGCCGAGGTGCTTGACGGCATCTGCCGTGGCGGAACGACGAATCGCTTCGGGTGAAGTTTCTACTACGAGCTCGCAATACCGCCGCGCCACTTCGCCAACACGCAACGTGAGGAATGCGTTCGCCGCGCCATTGGAAATGCAGCGGACGAGCAACGCGGAAATCCCGCTCAGTCCCGGGATCCCGCCTTTGATTGCAGGGACGAGGGACGTGGCCAGCGGCGCAAACATTTCGCCGAGGT
Source organism: Chthoniobacterales bacterium (assembly GCA_035639455.1). GTDB lineage: Bacteria > Verrucomicrobiota > Verrucomicrobiia > Chthoniobacterales > UBA10450 > AV17. The sequence continues at coordinate 10,803 of DASQXY010000086.1, forward strand.
CGAGCGATTCGAGGCTACTCGCGACGAAAGCGGTGCCGGCAACGTTCGCATACAGCCGAAACAGATCGCGGGGCGAAGGCCGCTGCACGTAAATCCGCGCGACCCGCCAAATCATCCGAATCTGCGTCAACAGAACGATAAGAGCGTCGAGCCGGCCGTTTTGCATCAACGCCGTGCTCAGAAAAACCGTGCTCGCCGTCGAACGGACAACCGACTCTGCTTCCACTGAAAGTTTCTTCAGCGCTTGCTCCAGTTCCTCGACCGTGTCGATTTTTTGGCCGCGAGTTTTTGGATTGACCCGAACTCGCGCGCGCAAGGCATCGATGTACGGCTCGTAATCGGGCGAATCTTCGGCCACCGGCACGAGCACCGCCGGCATCCGCGCATATTCGATCGCCGCGTAGAGGATGAGACAACCGACAGCGGCACAGACACTCCAGAGGACGAACTGGCCAGCCACTGGATGAACACGCTCCGCCAGCAAAACAACGCTTGTTAGGCCAGCGATAACGGTCGATACCACGCAGACGGTCATCACCACCGCTAGGGCAATGATTATCTTTCGGCCGCTCGAGCTCGAACCAGAAGAAGAACTCATGCTATGCCTGACCGGTTTTTGAAAATAGAAATTCGTCGACTTGGGAGCAAATGACAACAACACAGCGCGTTCCGTAATTTCCCGCGACGCCGGCTCAGGCGGAAATCGATTGACGCGGGGGAGGCGGTGGCGGTGAATCGCTGGGGTTTACCGGTGCAAGCACGACTGCTTTTTTTTCTGTGCTTATCGATCTCGATCGGTGGCGCGCGGGCGCGCTTGTCCGCTCAGGAGCATGAGCATCCGGCGCCAGAGAAGTTAGGGACGGTCGAGTTTCCGATCTCCTGTTCAAGCAAAGTGCAAAAGGGTTTCAACAGGGCCGTGGCGCTTTTGCATTCCTTTGCATATTCCGAGGCGGAGAAAGCCTTTCGGGCTGTGACACAGACTGATCCGAAATGCGCGATGGCGCACTGGGGGTTGGCCATGACGTATTTTCATCCGCTTTGGCCGCCGCCACTGCCGGAGGGCAGCATCGCGCGCGGCCGCGAAGAGCTAGCGCGCGCACGCCAGCTCGGCGGCTCAGAGCGCGAGCGCGGATTTGTCGAAGCATTGAATATCATCTACACGGACGCCGAGTCGGCGCCGTATCTCGACCGTGCCAAACGCTACACCGAGGCGATGGACAAGCTTGCGCAACGCAATTCTGAGGACGCCGAGTGCCAGATCCTTTACGCATTGGCGCTTCTTGGCAGCGCTCCGCCGACTGACCCGACTCACGCAAATCAAAAAAAAGCAGCGGGCTTACTTGAACCTCTTTTTCGAAAGTATCCACAGCATCCCGGAATTCCGCATTACCTCATCCACGCTTGCGACAACGTGGAGATGGCAACTCGTGGCCTGGAGGCCGCGCGCGTTTATTCGCAAATCGCACCCTCCGCGCCGCATGCGTTGCACATGCCCTCACATATTTACACACGATTGGGCATGTGGCAGGAGTCGATTGCTTCGAACACGGCAGCAAGAAAGGCCGCGCATGAGCAAGCCGATCTCGGTGAGGAATTGCACGCGATGGATTATCTGACCTATGCACATCTTCAGCTCGGCCAAGAACAAGCCGCGGCGCAGGTCCTCGATGACTTGCGAAAAATGACAACCCTGTCGCCGACGTATTTCAAAGTGGCGTATGCTGCCAGCGCGATGCCCGCGCGTTATGCGGTTGAACGCCAAAAATGGAATGAAGCGATGCAGCTAAAGCCAATGCCGGACGCGTTGCCGCAGGCAGCCGCGCTTACTGCCTGGTCGCGGGCGGTTGGGTTCGCGCGTAGCGAACGGCCTGCCGCCGCGCAAGAGGAAGCTGCGAAACTCGCGAGCGCGTACCAGCAGACGCAAGCCGCGCGCGATGAATATTGGGCGACGCAGATTCATGTGCAGCTCAACTCGGTCTTGGCCTGGATAAGCCACGCCGAAGACAAGAACGACGACGCCTTAAAGCTCATGCGCGCGGCGGCGGACGAAGAAGATGCCGTGGAAAAACAACCCGTTACCCCAGGCGCAATTGAGCCCACCCGCGAACAACTTGGCGACCTACTCCTAGAACTGCATCGCCCCGCCGATGCCGCGAGAGAATTTGAGCGCGTACTAGAAATCACGCCGCAGCGGCGTAATGCGCTCGCAGGTCTGTCGCGTGCGCGCGAAATGCTCGCGCAGCGCAAAGCTCAGTAACCGCGATATTCGTGTTGCGGGGTCGAACTGGACCTGTTCGTTGCCGATTTCGGGTACTCGAAGATCTAGGAATACAAATATTCGTCGTGATATTCGCGTTGCGGGGCGAACTGGACGTGTTCGTTGCCGGTCTCGGGGTACTCGAAGATTTTGCCCTCGTAATTGCGGATGACTATTTTCTCTTGGTCGTGATAGAGAACGTAGCCCGGGTTAATTGGCACTTTGCCACCGCCGCCCGGCGCGTCGATCACGTATTGCGGCACGGCGTAACCGGTGGTGTGGCCGCGCAAGCCTTCAATGATCTCGATTCCCTTGGCCACTGAGGTACGCAGGTGGGATGAACCATTGATCAAGTCGCACTGATAGATGTAATACGGTCGCACGCGGCACATCAACAGCTTGTGCACGAGTGTTTTCATCGTCTCGAGATCATCGTTCACTCCGGCGAGCAACACGCTCTGGTTGCCGAGCGGAATTCCGGCGTTGGCGAGTCGTTCGAGCGCTTCTTTCACCTCAACCGTGAGCTCGCGCGGATGATTGACGTGCACGCTCATCCAGAGCGGATGATAGTTCGCTAATTTCGCGCACAGCTCGGGTGTAATCCGTTGGGGGAGAAAAATCGGGACGCGTGTGCCGATGCGAAGAAACTCGATATGCTTGATGGCGCGCAATCGCCCTAACAACTTATCGATCTTATCGTCTGAAAAAATGAGCGCGTCGCCGCCGCTCAAAAGCACGTCACGCACTTCGGTGTGCTCCTCGAGATAGTGAAATGCCTGCTCGAAATCGGTGTGCAGTTCCTGTTCGCCGACGCCGCTGACGACTCGGCTGCGCGTGCAATAGCGGCAATAGGCGGCGCAACGATCGGTCACCAAGAACAAAGCTCGATCAGGATAGCGATGCACCAAACCCGGCACGGGCATGTGCGAATCTTCTCCGCACGGGTCGGCCATATCGTAGGGCGAGCTCCACGTTTCCTCAATACGCGGAATGACCTGACGCCGAATCGGATCATCTGGATTGGCGCGAGGGATGAGATTGAAGAAGTGCGGCGTAATTGCGAGCGCGAGCTTGTCGCCGCTCAACAAAACGCCCGCGCGCTCGGCGTCACTCAGATCAACCTGTTGCTCGAGGTGGGCGAGCGACGTGATCCGGTTTTTGAGCTGCCATCTCCAATCCTTCCAGAGTTCCGGCGCAGTATTTGGCCAATAACCCGGCGCATGTGACACGAACCCTTTTCCGTCTCCACTGCCAGCCCGAAGAGCGTTCATTCTTTAAATCTGAAGGAAAAAGTTAAGAGCGTTAACAATCGTGTCAATGCAGGCACGGAAAACTGCGCGGCGCACATCGCCAGATCGTTCGGTGGGCGCGCGCGCCGTCTAACCGAGTGCTGATCTAGGTGAATCTGGGTTGCGCCGAGTGCCACGCGTCCCGAGGAATACCGAGCATTGCGCCGCTGTCGGCCACCCTGCAGTTCATCAGATCACGGTAGTATTCAGTCCAGCCGCGGCTTTGCGAACGAGCGTAACCATAAACTTCCGCTCCATCGGCGTCGCGTTCGGGCATTCGATACCCGCGCGATCCAAAGAACTGGCAGACACCATGTAGCCACTCGTGCAACCACACCTCACCTGGTGCCTCGCGTGTCCACGCCCACGATGGTGCATTCCCCACTACGGCATATGTAGCACCGTTAGTCGAGTCGCTCGGCCCCATTCCCAAACCCCAGCCGCGACAGGGGATGTTTGTGCGTTTTTCAGTATCACGCTGGGGCCAGAAGACAAAGATCGAATCGTATGATCCGCGTGGCGCAAACTGATCGAGTTCCAAGCGCACATCGTCCGGTGATGGCCAGAAGAATCCAGCCCCCTGATCGGTCAATGTGGTTAGCGGCCTTAGTGGATCCCGAATGTCTGCAGCGAGCTCGATACGACCGTCCGTGAGATCAGCAACGAGCGACGGCAGCGCGCGATAGGAAGCAACCGAATCCTCAAGCTCCTGCTCCGATAGCACGTGATGGTAACGACGCCTGAACCACCGCCTGTGTCGCAATGCTAGGTCAAGTTCCTGATATGGAAGTAGCAAAGCGCGCCAATTATTCATCACATCCATGAATGCAGCCGGACGTCAGCGAATCTGCCAATGGTTTTCCGAGCAGCGTAGGGCCGCCGACAATCGCGTCAACTTGTTGGACTGGCGCGGTTGAACGTTGCAATTTGGCCCGTGTCCAATGACAAACTGATGCGCCGTGTCTCCGCCATAATTGCGCTTTTCGCCGCGAGTACAATGTCGATGCTCGCCACGCCGCCGGAAGTGCCATCACCGCCTTCGCCGACGGTCGCGCCCGCCGCGGCTGAGCAAGGCAAAGATGTCGTCCACGCGCTGAATAATGCCTTCGCGAAGGTTTTCGAGACGGTCGCGCCCAGTGTCGTGATTATCGAGATCTCGAAAAAAGGCGAGAGCGATGCCGCGTCCCTCGAGGATCTGTTCTTCCAAGGTCCGCCCGACGAAAACCGGCCGCGGCGAAATCCGCGCAATCTGCAACCGATTCAAAGCGAAGGTTCGGGGTTCCTCGTCCGGCCGGATGGATACATCTTCACAAATTTTCACGTGATCGAGGCGGCGGACAAAATCGACGTGAAGCTGAAGGACGGCCGCGAGTTCCCCGCCAAGGTTGTGGGCACCGACGAGAAGACCGACGTGGCGGTGATCAAAATCGACGCAAGAGATTTGCCGGTCGTGCAACTCGGAGACAGCGAGCAAGTGCGCGTAGGCCAGTTCGCGTTCGCGATCGGCGCGCCCTTCCGACTGGACTACACTTTTACCTACGGTGTGGTAAGCGGAAAGGGCCGGAGCAAGTTGTTCGCCACCGGCGGTTATTCGATTTCGGATTACATCCAGACCGACGCCTCCATCAACCCCGGCAACAGCGGTGGTCCGCTTTGCGATATCGACGGTAAAGTCATCGGCATGAACACGCTGATCAATGGGATGAACCGCGGGCTGGGGTTTGCCATTCCGATTAACATGGCGAAGGAGATCGGCGCCGAGCTCATGGCGGGCCATAAAATCGTTAGGCCGTGGCTCGGTATTCGTATCGAGACGCTCGGCGACGATCCGAGTATTCGGGATCTGTTCAAAGGCTTGGATAAAGGCGTAGTCGTGCGCACGATCGAAGCGGACGCGCCCGCGTCGAAGAGTGACCTGCGTCCGTTTGACGTGATCACGAACGTCGATGGCACACCCGTTACCACCGACTCGCAGCTTCAGCATGAGATCCTGAAGAAGAAGGTCGGCCAGAATGTCGATCTCAGCGTGTGGCGCAAAGGCCAAACCGTTCATGTGCCGGTAAAAACGGGCGAGTTGCCTAACGAAATTGCGCGCGCTTCCAACGAGCCGGTGCAGCCGGCGCCGCAGGGACCCGAGGAGACTGGCAAGTTTGGTCTGCAGGTGCAGGAGATCACGAAAGAAATGGCTGAGCGCCTGCATCTCGACGTCGATCACGGTGTCATCGTGACTGACGTGGCCGACAACAGCATCGCCGCCGCGCAGGACATCCAGCGCGAAGACATTATCACCGAAGTCGACGGCAAGCCGGTTAACGACGTGAAGTCATTCCGCGAAGCGCTGCAAAAAGCTGACCCGCGTCGAGGTGTCCTTCTCTATCTCGATCGCAAAGGCACAAAAACATTCGCAGTTCTGAAGGCGGGCGGCGCGCAACCTGAGCAGTAAGCTCGACGCGGTTTCGGCAACGCTCGGGCATATGGCGCCGCGTGTGCGAGCCAGTGACCACGAAAAAGCGACGACAACCGCAGACGCGACTCGCCGCGCAGACCGCGCGCTCGCAGCGGCGAGCAATCTATGTCAACTAGTGGCGCCGCGGCTGCCCACGATGACGAGGACAATACCGCCCACCACGCAGAGACCGCTGAGTATCGGCGGGAGTGGAATTCCCTGCTGCTCCTGATGCTTAAACTCAATTGGCCCGAGCTGCGCGTCCTTCTTCTCCGTCGTCCAATGCATTCCGCCAAAGGCGAAGCCGATAATGCCAAGGACGATCAGAATAATCCCGACAATGCCAGCCGGTTTCATGAGCGAGCTACAACGGCCGCCGCCCTTGGATCAGTTGAATGATCAGCACTATGATGGCGATGACGAGCAGCAAATGGATAAAGCCGCCCATCGTGTAGGAGCTGACGAGCCCAAGCAGCCACAGCACCAGCAGAATAACGAAGATGGTCCAGAGCATAAGAGAGGTCCTTTCGGTTAAGTCTGCTTTCCTTTCGAGCGGCGGGTCGCCGCTGCGCTTGTTTCGATAGAAAATTTTTCGTTAGAAATTTTGTCCATCTTCAGCGGCTCACATAAAAACGTGGGAGCGTAGCGAGTCGTTTGCGCGGTTGCGCTGGTGTCCTCCAGTGAGGGCCCACAGGGCCTGGCTACAAATTGCTGAGCACGACGCGCAAATCCCAGCCGGCTGTTTCAAGGCGGTGGCGCGCGACCTGCGGATCGCAGTCAGTCAAATCGGCGACCACCCTTACTGCGCGATCGCGCAACTTCGTGCTCGAAGCGCGCAGATCGATCATCAGATTGCCACGGACTTTGCCCAGTAACACCATCGCTCCGGTACTGATGAGGTTGAGCGCGATCTTTGTTGCGGTGCCCGCTTTCAAACGCGTAGAGCCGGTGAGAATCTCCGGCCCGACGGGAAGATGAATCGCAAGCTCGACGTCTAGGTTCTTTGTAGCGGCCGCCGGCTCGGCGGCATCTACAGGCGAAACGCCTGCTGCCACAGCCGGATTGCACGTGAGCAAAATGGTTTTCGCGCCTAATGATTTTGCGCGGGAGAGCGCGCCGACAACAAATGGGGTTCGTCCGCTCGCGCTGATGCCCACCACTACGTCGCTATCTCTCACGCCGCGTTCGAGCACGCCGAGTCGGCCCAGGCTCTCTTCGTCTTCCGCCCCTTCGACGCTGCGATGGAGCGCCCGCGCGCCGCCAGCGATAATCCCCTGCACCAGTTCCGGCGACGCGCCGAACGTGGGTGGGATTTCACTCGCATCCAGCACGCCGAGTCGGCCGCTTGTTCCCGCGCCGACATAAAATACTCGGCCGCCTTTGTGCAAAGCGGTACTCGCCATCTCGACCGCTTTCGTAAGATCGGCAACCGCGCTGCGCAATGCGTCCTGCACAAACTTCTCTTCCTCGACGAACAGTTCGACCAGTTCGCGCGCGCTCATCCGCTCCAGGTTTTCCGAGCGCGGATTGCGCTGCTCGGTGAGGGCCGCAGCCAGCTCCTCGATTTGCCCTTCGTCGCTGCGACTGTGAACGGAACCACGCTCGCCCATTTCCGAGGCCAGCCAGGCTGCACCGAGCTCCGGCGGCCGATCGGCCGTCGAGACGCGCGCGTCCGGCAGATTTTTCTTCAGTCGACGGCGGAAGGCATGGGTGTAGATCGAGTCCCGGTGAAAGAGACCGCCGATTAAAACCACTTTCGGCGCGAGCAGGTGCAGCCGCTGCGCCACGACTTCGACGTATTCGCATAAACAGCGGGCGCCATCCTCGATGATTTCCATCGCGCGCGCGTCGCCATTGGCGGCCGCTTCAAAGACAACCGGCGCAAGGTTCGCCACGTCCATTTTGTCGGCGGCCTGCGCCCAACGAACAAGCTCATCGAGATTGTTCAATGCAAGGGCGTGGAGAATTTTCGTCGCGAACGGCAAGGCGCTGCGGTGTAGATCGTGTTCCCGCAAAATTAGACGCAGCGCCTGAATAGCGAGGAAATATCCGCCGCCGGTGTCCCCAAGAATATGGCCCCAGCCGCCGGCGTTTTCGATCTTGTCGCCGCGACGGCCCGTGACCGACGAGCCGCTGCCGGCATTTACCACAATCCCATCGCCATAGCCGAGCGCTGCGGCAAGTCCCGATTCGCGATCACTACCGATGATCACTCTTGCGTTTGGCCAAAGATTCGAACAAAGCGCCTCGACTGATTGCCGGTCTTCCGGCGTCGCGCAGCCGGCCAGAAAAATGCCGGCACGGTCGATTTGCTTTGGCAATTCATCGAAAATCGCGCGCAAGCGCTCTGTCGAGGTGAGCCGCAGATTTGTGGGCGGCAATTTGCCTTCTTGGAGAACGCGCAACTCATTCTCCTCGCATTCGACCAGCGCCCAGGCGGTTTTCGTTCCACCTCCTTCAACGCCAAGAATCCGTGGGCCTGCGCTCACAACTCGTTATGGTTACGCCGTTTAGTTGCGGTTTAAAGCGACAAGGTGGATCTGCCGCTTCGCGGCCGCGGTACGGAATGTTTGCCGCTTGGCCGCCATCTTTAATATCGAAGGGCAGAGCGCTTGATCCAGCTTTGCCGAGGCTTTGCTCGTCCGTATCGTGCGGTGATGGTATTGGACGAGAAGCAAGCGGCGAACCGCGTGGCCGAGTTGCGCCAACAAATCGCCGAGCACGACCGCCGCTACTACGAACAAGCTGCGCCCACGATTTCCGACCGCGAGTACGACCGGCTTTACAAAGAACTTGTCGATCTTGAAACCACCTTTCCCGATCTGGTGACACCCGACTCGCCGACGCAGCGCGTCGGCGGCAAGCCCCTGAAGCAGTTCCAGCAGGTTGCACATCGCACGCCCATGCTTAGCCTCGATAACACCTACTCGGAACAGGAAGTCGCGGATTTTTATCGCCGAATCGCGAAACTTTTGCCTAACGAAAAAATCCAAGTCGTAATCGAGCCAAAAGTGGATGGCGTCGCCGTTTCTTTGCTCTACGCAAACGGCAAGCTCCGTTACGCGGCCACGCGCGGTGACGGTTTCGTTGGCGACGACATCACGCAAAACATGCTCACGATTCGCTCCGTGCCGGATCGCTTACGTGGCGGTGCCCCGAAGGTCATTGAAGTGCGTGGCGAGGTTTACATGGACAAGCGCGGATTCGAAACGCTGAATGAGGAGCGAAAGAAAGCCGGGCTATCGCTCTTTGCCAACCCGCGCAATGCTGCCGCCGGCTCACTCAAGCAACTCGATCCCAAAATTGTCGCGCGGCGGCCGCTCGGTCTCGTGTGTCACGGCACCGGCGCGATCGAAGGAACGAATGTCGACCTTCACTCGCGAGCGTTCCCGTTGCTGAAGGAACTCGGCCTTCCGGCAACGGAGAAATGGTGGCTGGCCGATTCAGTTGACGGAATTTTTGATGCCATTCACGAACTCGATCGCATTCGACACGAGTTCCCCTATGCGACTGACGGCGCAGTCGTGAAGGTCGACGCCATTGCGCAACGAGAACTGCTTGGCTTCACCGCCAAATCGCCGCGCTGGGCGATTGCCTACAAATATGAAGCCGAACGGGTCGAGACGCGATTGGCCGATATCATCATTCAGGTTGGTCGGACCGGAATCCTGACGCCGGTCGCAGTCCTCGAGCCGGTGTTTGTCAGTGGCAGCACGGTCAGCCGCGCGACGCTGCACAACGAGGACGAGATCAAGCGCAAAGACATCCGCATCGGCGATACGGTCGTGATCGAAAAAGCCGGTGAAGTAATTCCCGCGGTGGTCGAGGTCATCAAATCGAAGCGGCCAGGGAACGTGAAGCCGTTCGATTTCGCGGAACATGTCGGCCACAAATGCCCGGTTTGCGGCCGATCGATCCGGCGCGATCCGAAATTCGTTGCCTGGCGCTGCGAGAATCTTCAGTGCCCAGCGCAAACCACGCGACGTCTCGAGTTCTTCGCCGCGCGCGGCGCCCTCGATATCGAGAGTATCGGCGGAATTGTCGCTGATAAGCTGGTCGAGAGGGGTCTGGTCCACGAACCGCTCGATCTGTTCGAGCTCAAAACAGACCAGCTGGCGAAACTAAATCTCGGCACCGACGAAGCTCCGCGCGTCTTCGGCGAGAAAAACGCGACCAAAGCGATCCAGGCAATCGAGCGCGCCAAAACAGCGCCGCTCTCACGTTGGCTGTTTGCGCTCGCGATTCCAGATGTGGGGAAAACGACGGCGACTCAACTCGCGCGCTTTCACCCCACGATTTTCGAGATTGCTGAGTCGCCGTTGCTGCGAGACGTCGTTGCTTACCACGCCTCGCAAAAAAGTGACCGCGGCGAAATTGCCGAACGACTCATCAAAGCCGGGTTTGCCGAGCGATCAAAAAGCAAAAATGCTAAAGCAGCGATCGTGACCGAGGTCGGCCCGGTGGTAGCGCGAAGCGTACTCGATTTCTTTAGCTCGACCGCTGGTAAGAAAATCCTCACACGCGTGGCGGAACTCGGGATTGAGCCAAAGAGCGAAAAAAAATCGGCCAAAACGACTGCGGCATTGCCGCTGGCAGGCAAAACATTTGTTCTCACCGGCACGCTGCCATCGATAACGCGTGAAGAAGCGACGGAGAAGATCGAGTCGTTAGGCGGTCACGTCGCCAGTAGCGTAAGCAAAAAAACCGACTACGTCCTTGCCGGCGTCGAACCCGGTAGCAAAATCGATAAAGCAAAAGA
>DASQXY010000087.1:0-12842 GCA_035639455.1 Chthoniobacterales bacterium
CCAGCAACACATCCGCCAGCAGTGAGCTGCCGCTCCGCTAGGCATTGACTTAGTGGCGTTTTTTCTTGCGGCTGCGGGTCGGCTTACCTTTGCGCTTGGTTTTTGCCATTTTGCGCAGCTCGCTTTCGCTCATCGAACTCGCCATACCGCGCGAAGCGCCTTTAAGCGATTTCTTGGAACGCTTGCCGCGCTTGGCTGCGAGCGCCGCGCCGGCCGCCATTTGTTGTTTCTTCGATTTTGCAGGCATACCTAGGTTTCGCGCCGCGGCCTCCAATTGGATTTGTTAGGCGGCGCGTCTGCTCCAAAGAACGTAAACCGGTACGCCGCTGAGCACGATCAACATGCCGAGGCCAGAAGTCGTGGGGGCGAGAAAGGCAAGATCAACCATCAATAATCCAGCGAGCAGGATCGAAACAATTGGCACGACCGGATAACCCCATGCCCGGTACGGTCGGTTCGTCAGCGGCGCCCTCCGCCGCAACACCACGACCGCGGCAACCATCAGGAGGTAAAAAACCAAATCGGCCGAGACGATGTATTCGAGCAATTGGGTGTAGACGTTCCCGTAGGTGATTTCGTGCGTTTTCGCCTGAATGTTTATGGTTCGCGGCAGCGTCAAGAACGTAGTCCAGATTGCCTGGGCCACTAAGGCCGCTGCCGGAACATGAAATCGGTTTGTCATTGCCGTTTTGCGGAAGAACAGACCGTCGCGCGCCATGGCGAAGTAAACGCGGGCGCCGGAAAGGATAAGCCCATTGTTGCAACCGAACGTCGAGATCATGATGGCTGCTGCCATGGCGAGCGCACCAGGATTTCCAAAAACTGCGTTCATCGCCGTGACGGCGACGCGGTCTTGGGCTGCATGTTGTAGCTGAGAGAGCGGCAGCACTGCCAAATACGCCAGATTGGCGAGGCAATACAACATCACGACAGTTCCGCAGCCGAAGAGCAACGCGCGAACAAGGTTCCTGGCCGGATCGCGAACTTCGCTGCCGAGAAAAGTGACGTTTGTCCACGCAGTTTGTGCGAAGAGCGGGCCGACCATCGATTTGCCGAAGAGCAGCGCGAGCGCGAAACCGCCCGCGAGCGTAAACCCGGGCTGGGCGGTTTGCGGGCTCCAGCCGTTTGCCCACGAATTCCACCAGTCCGACTGGCGTGCAGCGCAGGTCGTGCTCCAGCCGAAGAACAGGCCAACAATCACGACTCCCGCGAGCGCGGCTGTTTTCGCGAAGGTGAAAACATTTTGCAGTAATGTGCCGAGTTTCAGGCCGCGCGTATTCGCCCAAGTGAGAAGGGCGATTAACGCGATCGCGACCAATTGCTGTGTGGAGAGGCTGATCGCGTACGCGGAGCCCAAGCGCACCGGCGCGATGAGGTAAGTGTCGGGTGAAATCGCGTGAAGAAACACACCGAGAAATCTCGCGAACGCGATTGCCACCGCCGCGATGGTGCCGGTTTGAATAACGAGGAACAACGTCCAGCCGTAGAGAAAACCGAGTGCCGGTCCGTACGCTTCGCGGAAGAAAACATAGACTCCGCCGGCGCGTGGCATCATTGTCGCGAGTTCGGAGCAACAAAGCGCGCCAGTGATGGTAAGCAGGCCGGCGACGGTCCACGCCAGCAGCAGCCAGCCCGGTGCGCCGTTCAACCGCGCCGACTCTGCCGATGTGATGAAAATGCCCGAGCCGATCATCGAACCGATCACAATCATCGTCGCGTCGACGGACCCGAGCGCGCGGACAAGGCCTGTGTCGCGACGACTGGCGACGTGGTTGGTCACCCGCAAGATTTCGGTGCGTTGATTCTAACGCCGTCCTGCTCGAGGCGAGACCTGAGCGCGCGCGCGAAATCGACTGTGCCGGGTGTGTCGCCGTGCAGACAAATGGTTTCGCCGCGAACATCGACATCTACTCCGTCGACCGATTTCACTTTGCCTTCGCGCAACATTCGAGTGACCCGTTCGGCAGCTTTGATCGGATCGTGCAACAACGCATCCGGTCGCGAACGTGGCACGAGCCAGCCGGTGCCGAGATAGTTGCGATCGGCGAAAACTTCGCGCGCGATGTGCAATCCGTTCGCTTTAGCCCTTCGCGCGAGCGCGCTCCCATCCGGTGCGAACAAGATTAGATGCGCGTCGTTTTTGGCAATGGCGCGGCCGATCGCGTCGGCGAGTCCCTCATCGCGTACAGCCATATTGTAAAGCGCGCCGTGCGGTTTGACATGATTGGGGCGAACGCCGGCGGCTTCCGCTATGGCTTGGAAGATCCCGAGCTGGTACGTGACCGCGTCGAAAACTTCGTCCGGTGTGACGGGTAGCTCCTTGCGTCCGAAGTTTTGGCGATCGAACAAACTCGGATGTGCGCCAACCGCCACGTTATGATCGCGTGCCGTCTCGATGGCACGGCGCATCGTTCCGGAGTCCCCGGCGTGGAAACCGCACGCGATACTCGCCGAGCTGACAATGGCGAGCAGCTCGTCGTCGTGCCCGGCGCCTTCGCCAAGATCGGCGTTGAGATCGACTATCATTTTCATTTGAAATGTGCTTCCAGTCCTTGTCGGAACTGGGTCAGTTTGCGTTCGCGATCGAGCCAGAGCTGATGGGCTTCGGCCAGCGACACCTCGCGGAAGCGCACCTGATCACCGCCGCGCAGTTGCGCCGCGATTGGCAAATCGACCGTGATCACGTGCCCAATTTTTGGATAGCCGCCGATAGTTTGGCAATCTCCAAGCAGCAGGATCGGTTTGCCGCTCGGCGGCACCTGTACCGTGCCGGGCGCCACCGCTTCCGACACCAGATCGACATGATCCTCCCGCTGTAGTTCAGGAGCATCGAAGCGAACACCCATCCGGTCGAAGTCGGCTGAAACGATAAATGCTTCCCGTTTAAACCGTTGAAGCATTGAAGAGTTGAAGCGGCGCGAGTCGGCGCCGCGGATGAAGCGGAGGAGCGGTTCGCGTTGCGCCGGGCTGGACCAGACGTGCGGCGGTTTCCAGTTCGCGACCTTTTGGTCGCGAAGGCGCTTGATCAAAATATCTGCACGTTCAGAATTGCCGCCAAGCGGGATTTCGTCGCCATCACGGAGCACTCGTCCACCGGTACCGCCAAAGTTTCCTCGCAAATCGGTTGAGCGACTGCCGAGAACGATCGGCACATCGATCCCGCCGGAGATTGCGAGCCAAGCGCGGCATCCGACTCGCGGCCGGTCAATGATTAATTCTTCGCCGGTGCGGAGCAGAAAAGCGTGACCGGCGGGAATCGCGGTGGACTCCACGTGGGCGCCGAATTCGCCGCCGCACCAAGTGGCAATGCGCTCACCAGTCAAACGCAAGTGCAAATCACCGAACGTCACTTCAAGTCCGGCGGCCGATTGATCGTTACCGACGAGCAAATTGGCCACACGCAAGGCGTGCGGATCGAGCGCACCGCTGACCGAGACACCAAATTGTCGAAGACCGCCACGGCCCAGGTCTTGAATGCTGGTCAGGAAACCGGCGCACCGAACCAGTAGTGACATTATTTCAGCGCTGGGCGTGGGGCAACGCTCGGCGGGACCGTTGAATTGGCTCAGGCTTCGTCGGCTCGACAGAGTCTCGCCCCATGGGCGGTAGCCTCATCTTAAGCGATCGAACTCTTCCCGCGTGATGGCGCGGAAATGCACCCGATCACCGGCGCGTAGTAACGCCGGGGCGTCTTTGTGCGGATCGAACAAACGCAGCGGCGTGCGACCGATAATGTTCCAGCCGCCTGGGGATTTTACGGGGTAAATTCCAGTTTGCGCGCCGCCGATTCCGACGGACCCGGCGGGGATCTCTTTACGGGGAGTTGAACGCCGCGCTGTGGCCAATCTCGGCTCGAGACCGCCGAGGAACGGAAATCCGGGAGTGAACCCGACGCAGTGGACGCGATACTGGGCGCCGGAGTGAAGATCGACAACTTCTTGCGTTGAGAGACCGGCGTGTCGGGCCACATCGTTGAGATCGGGCGCAAATTCAGTGTCATAGCAAACCGGAATTTCAATTGCACGCTCGCGTTCGGCTTGAGCGCGGCCGGTGTCATGGACGCCGGCTATAGATTGCAATGCGTCGCGAATTCGTTTTTCGTACCAGCCAAACACATCGTCGTGTGGTGCGCCGGCTTGGACAGCTGAGATTGGATCGTAGAAGACGGCGACCGTAGTGTAAGCCGGCGCCAGCTCGATCACACCCGGGAGCTGGGTCGCTTCCAGACAGCGCTGAGTGCTCAACACGGCGTTCAAAGTTTCTTCCGGCGCGCGCTCGAAGTTCTCGCGCACACGCAAGATCACCGCCGAATCTCCAAGTGCTGTAATCTGCATTCGGCGCGAAGCGATCAGCTCTTTTCCGACGAAACCGCATCGCGGACATCGTCGACATGCTCTTTGATTTCGCCCACCTGCGGGTGGACCTCGCGGATCAGCTCATGTTCCGCTTTAGAGAGTTGTTCGATGCGCGTGGCCATTTCGTGCAGCTCTTTGAGAAGGGCGTCCTGTCGCGAAGAGATGCGGTACATCCACCAGAAACAGACGCACCAGCAACCGAGACCAACCCAGGTCAGGACAAACACGACCATGTTATTGCAGCTTTGTCGCTTCGATTTCTATCTTCGCCGCAACGGTCTGGCTGATGCCCGAAACAGCTTCAGCGCCTGGGCTGAACATTAGATTGTAGTTGCGCCGATTGATTGGCGCGGTAGTGACCGCCCAGCGCGTCGCGTGCGTATCGTTCGGCGAACCAAGCAGCGCAACGTGGAGTGCGATGGGTCGTGTGATGCCATGCATCGTGAGCTCACCGAGGACGTCGCCGCTTTGGCTGCCGGTTTGCTTTACGCTGCGGCTCTTGAAGGTGATCTCCGGATACTTATCGGTGTTGAAGAACTCCGCGCTGCGCAAATGATCGTCCCGCCGTTTAATCCCAGTGTCGATGCTGCGCACCTCAATCCGCGCGGCGACGGAAGAATTTTCCGGCTGGTCCCGGTCGATTTCGATCTTCCCATCGAACCTGGTGAATTTACCATGTGTTGTGCCGAGGAATTGATGGACGGCAAAGCCGATCGTGGAACGTGCCTGGTCAAAGTTGTATGTCTCGTTTGCCAGCGCGACGGAGTTGACCGCCGTGGTCGCCGCGGCGATTGCGAGAACATGAAGTCTCATATCGACATTTTGTTCCCGCCGCTTCTCGCCTTAGTGTCGAGCTTTTTCAAGAGGGGCGTTCGCGACAGCGGCAATCTTCCGAACAGGTTGCCGAGAGCGAAAGCGGGATTTGCCGTTACCGCAGTTCGGTCGTGCACCCCGGCGATGCGTGCCAGCTCGGCCTCGAAATGCGCGACAGCGCGTGCCGTCGGCTCGTTCTTGTCCAGAAACGTGAACGCGCGTCGGAGGAGCGAGAACAATTCCGGCTCGTGATGATCGCGTTCGGTGCAAAGCTCGATTAGCTCGACGAAATAAGCCGCGACTTGGGTTCGCAAATAGCTCTTCCGGATTCCGGCAAAAGCGTTTTTCAACACCACTTCGGCCAAAGTGTGCAGCGTCGATTTTCGGCTCGGCGCAACCGAGATCTCGGCTTCATAAAAAAGATCGAGCTTGCCAGCAAACGGCGTTTTCGGCCGGCGCGCACCTTTGGCGAGGGTGTGAATGCAACCGAGCGACTCCGTGCACCAGGAGATAATGAGGCTGGTGTCGCTGAATTTGCGTTTGCGCAGGAGAATCGCGGCCGTGGTTTGCATCGCATGAATTTAGCTCCGATTCCGGCCTGAGGGCAGGCTGTCTTCATCACACAACCTGATTCACATCCAAAGGCACTGTTAGTGCCGAAACTAAATTGTTATGCCAGAAGAAGAAACAATCGAACGAGCACGCGAAGACGAACGCGAAGGCAAGGCGCCATCTACGCAAGCCGGTGAATTCGTACGTGAGGAAATGGAACACATTCGCGAGGGCAAGCACGGTGCGCGTTCACCGCAGCAGGCGATCGCGATTGGGTTATCCAAGGCCCGGCGGGCCGGAGTGAAGTTGCCGCCACCGAAGCGCGGCAAAGCGCGAACCAAGCGCCAAGCAAAGCGCGATCTCGCCAAAGGCCGCAAAGCGCGCCGCCGGAAACCTTCCCGCACACGCTCGCGGGCTGTCAGAGGCGCGCTAAAGCGCGAGAGCCGCCGCTCGGCGTCAAGAAAGGCTCTGTCCCGACAGGCACGCTCGGCCGCGCGCCAACGCTCTGCCCGTTCGCGTTCCGCCGCGGCAAAAAAAGCGGCGCGCACGCGGAAACGGCGTCGCTAATGCTCAGCCAGCCACTGTGGCGGATCTGAAGAAATCCGCTCATAACCGACGGCTTACAGAGCCGTGGCTACAGAGCGCGCATCTCGTGCTGGTGTTTCGAGTAGATGCACACTTCGCGTAGACCCAAGATCGACATCTTCTCAGCGAGCCGATGAAAACGGTCGCCGAGTTGCGCGTGCGAATGCGCATCCGAGGCGGTTGTGAACGGGATACCCTTTGCGACCGCCAACTGAATGATCTCATCGCTCGGGTAAAGTTCGTTCACTGGCTTGCGCCAGCCGGCGGTCGAAAGCTCAAGTGCGAGATGGCGTTCGCGGACGAGCTCGAGTGTCTCCTCCACGATCGAGCGAATCTCGGCACTAGGTCGATGCCCGTGGATTTTGATGAGATCGAGATGCGCGAGACAATCGACGAGCCCGCTGGATGCGATCTCGCGCACGCGCCGCAAGTAGTCGGCATAGACATGGTCGATGTTGCGCCCTTCGAATTGCGCCGCGCCTGCCGGAACAGTGTCGAACATCTGATCCGCGCGATCGAGAAAATGAACCGAGCCAAGGACGAAATCGAGCCGGTTCCAATGTTGGTCGATCCATTTGCGCCCGGCTGCTGAGCTTGCCGGATCATTGTCCAACTCGATGCCGGCGCGGATTTTCAGTTCCGGATTGTTTTCCCGCAGCCGCTCGATTTGATCGAAGTCGACTCCGGCGTGAAACCGATCGTGGTCGGTGAATGCGATCTCAGTCAGTCCAAGTTTTTTCGCCGCGTCGACCCACGGTTGCAAAAGTTGGGGGGTGTAGTGTTGGGCCCGATGTCCCTGCGGATGGGTGTGGTAGTCGGAAATCAACCGCGTGATCACGGCGCGGTCATGATTTTCTGGCGGATGCGCAGCTCGGGATACTGTGGCAGGAAAACATCGACGGCGTAGACTTTGTTCGACGCAAGCTCGCGCGTGGCGATGGTTTCGTTGTACTCGACGTGCTCGTGGGGATTGATGAGGACGGTGGCGGGAACATCGTTGATGGCGTGATTGTCGGTCCACTTCGTCAGAATCGCTTCGGCTGAATTACGCAGATAAATCTCGATCCGCTGATCGGTGCGAAAATCCAGTGTCACCGGGCGGTTGGATTCATTTGTGATGATCAGTTTCACCTGCAATTGCCGCACTTCGGAGAGCTTCACCATTTGTGGCGTGACGAGCAGTTCCAACGCAAGCCCGCGCAGCCGCGGATCGCGATATTGCGGGATAGAACGGGACGAGAACGGATGCAACAATCGCGCGAACCAGCTCCGTTTTTTTACCGTCGGACTTGGCGTCGGCTCTTGGCCGAAACCGTGTGTTGCGACTGCAGCGAGTAAGACGAGCGGCGCGAGGCTTCGCCTCATGAGCGGGTAAACAGCAGACGTTGCAAAACGTGTCAAACCCTTTATCAGTCGAACGAAAGTGCCGGGGTCAAGAATACTCATCGACCGCAGCGGACGCGAAGCAGGCTCGATATGACGGTGCGTTTGCTGTTCGCACTGGCAGCTTTCTTATGGTGGGCACCAGGCCCGTCGGCAAACGGTTCAGTCAAGCTTTCACTCTTAAGTTTCAATGCCCGGCTGACAACCGAACTCAAACAGGCTACCGGCCACGACGATGCACTGTCACGAAGGGATTATTTCGTCGCGGGCGCAGCGGGCAGTCAGCTCTTCGTACGTCATGTCACGATTGGCGCGAGCCAAAAATTACCAATCCTTCTCGTGCCCGGAGGCAGCCCTCCAAGCGAGGTGATCTTCGATCTGCCTGTACCGCGTTATTCGCTTGCCGAAGATCTGGCGCGAATGGGATTAGATGTCTTTCTGATGGATCCACGCGGCTGGGGCAGATCGACCGCTGGCGCTGGTTCTGGCGAAGCAACGGGTGACGCGAAACAGGTCACCGCGGACATTCAAACTGTGGTCGACGATATCCGGCGCGTGACTAATCAATCGCGCATTGTTCTTTTTGGTCACGCGTCCGGTGGCCTTTGGGCGGCGATCTACGCAATCAGTCGCCCGGACAACGTTGCTGCCCTCGTGTTGTTAAACAGTATGTACGGTGTTGATGCACCATGGGGTCTTCGGCAATCGTTCGAAGATCCGACTCATCCTGGTACATTCGATGAGCGCGCCGGCCCGTACCGCCTCGCCACGGCGGGGAGCTTGCTCGATGGCTGGAATCGATCGATCCCCACGCCAAATAAGGATGAGTGGCGTGACCCGCGAGTTGCGCAAACCTATGTCGATCTTGCGTTGGCGAGTGATCCGACCGCGGAGTTACGCACTCCGCCGAGCGTGAGGATTCCTGGCGCATTCCGGAAAGAGCATTATTTGCTGTCGAAAGGACAAAAGTTCTGGGACGCACGCGATTTAACAGTACCAGTCCTTTATATCAGAGGTTCACGCGACCACTGGTCTCGACCTGAAGATTTGGATGCGATGAAGCGCGACTTGGCCACGACTACCGAGTCGAAGTTCATGACGATTCCTGACGGAACTCACTTCGTTTTTCTGGATCGACCGCAGCATGGGCGAACGGAAATGTTAGAGGCAATTCAGGAATTCACGAGCACGATCAAGCCGCGCAAGTTAAGGTGACACAGAGCAGAGTTAGGACGTGAAGGTGAAGCGCTATGCCTGGGGCGCGTTTCTGCTTTGCTTCGCAGCGAGCATCGCGGCGGCGAAAGCTCGGCACTGCACGTTCCGTGTGCATGTGGAAGCAAACCCGCGCGACACCGTCGTGTTCGCCAGTTCCGTCCGCGCGCAATTGTCTGGCCGAGAGGTGGCGATCGAGCGATTACCACGCATCTCGGAGCATGATGTCGTCGCGTTTTATCCCTATAACGCAGGGCCGGGAAATTACGGCGCGCTCTTTCAGCTCGACGATCACGGCCGCATCGCGCTCGACGCGCTCAGCATCGAACATCGCGGCAGTTTGCTGTTTGTTTTTGTGAATGGTCGGCCCATTACTCCGCTGCAAATCGATAAACGAGTGTCAGACGGCAAGATCTACATTCCTTCCGGACTGAACGCCGCTGATATCGCGTTGATGAAAAAGGACTGGCCACTCATCGGCGGCAAAACGAAGCGGTAATGCGCTGCCTAGTGGCTGTACTTGCCGCGGCGGTTTTTGGCGCGCGCGGAGATGTCCGCGCTTTCGAAAGCAGCGACACGTCGCCGCAGTCCAAAGTTGTCGATCTTGCATTGCCGACCGATAACGATGCGCTGTTTCACGGCGGCGGTCCGGGGTTTTATCAGGTGATCGAGCGGAACTACCGAGGGGTTAAGTCGACCCCGTGGGAGGGCGGTCAGTATGGTTTTGTGCGCGAGCCGGTCCCAACTAGACGCGGGATTGTTTACATCCGTTTTCACGAAGGTATCGACATTCGTCCTCTGCAACGCGATGCCCGCGGTGAACCGCTCGATGTCGTCCGCGCCATTGCGGACGGAAGAGTCGTCTACGTCAATCCGGTGCCGGCGCACTCAGATTACGGACAGTACGTTGTGATCGAGCACCGCTGGGCTGGCTCGAGCTACTACAGCCTCTACGCGCACCTCAGCGACGTAACCGTTCGTCCTGATGAGAAGGTGGCGCGCCGCCAGCAAATCGGAGTGATGGGTTATACCGGCAGCGGCATCAATCAGCAGCGCGCTCATTTGCATCTGGAACTCGATTTAATGCTGAGCCGGCATTTCCAATCTTGGTATGACACGTTCCGGAAAGAAGAACCAAATCATCATGGCCTTTACAACGGCATCAATCTTAAGGGGCTCGACATCGCGCGGCTCTATCTCGCACTGGCTCGTAAGCCGTCGCTGACTATTCCGGAATTCGTTGCTGGCGACCAGACGTTTTACAAAGTGGCGCTGCCGAACTCGGGGCATTTTGATTTGGTGGAATTGTATCCATGGTTGCTGCGCCAAACGGTGGGAGCGACTGCCGGATCGTGGGAGGTTTCATTTACACGGTCTGGGTTGCCGCTTGCAGTCGAACCGCGCCCGCACGCTGTTGCACAGCCAGAATTAACGTGGATCAAGTCGAGCGCGATCGATTACGGGAATCTAACGCAGGATTATGTCGCTGGTCTCGGCAAGAGCGCACATCTGGCGAAACAAGGCGAAGAGTTTATGCAGCTTCTCATTTGGCCGCGCTGAGGCTCGGCTGCGCTGCAACATTTTTACGAATTCTCTGTCTAACACTTGCAGCTATTTCGTGTCGACGGCTCGAATAGACACTGCCGATCGCGGTGAGGCCGCATGGATCATGCTCGGGTTAATGTCTCAATGAGTTCTATCACTCGCCGGCACTTCTTGAAAATCGGAGCGCTCGCTGCGCCTGCAGCTTTGGGCATCGACGGGCGATTTATCGAGCCAACGGCTCTGCGCGTCCGCCAAATGCAGCTCAAGCGCACCGGGAATTGCCAGTTCATTCATTTTACTGATTTCCATCACAAAGGTGACGCGAACTACGCGACGGAACTCGTTCGGACGATCAATGCGCTCCGGCCGGACTTTGTTTGTTTCACCGGAGATATTGTCGAGCAGCGGCAATTTGCCGATGACGCACTCCGCTTCATTCGCCAAATCCAAGCGCCAGTTTATGGGTGCCCGGGAAACCACGAATACTCGAGTGGCATTTCCTTTCGCGACTGCGAAGCGACGTTTGCTGCGACTGGCGGCGCGTGGTTGATGGACAAGAACTTGGTTGTCCCGCGGTACGATCTGGAGATCGTCGGGATGGGAATCGTCGGCCTGAAGGACGTGCCGCCACTGCCGGCGAGCCGGCGCTTGTTGCTCATGCATTATCCGCTCGTGGCCGATCATCTTGGTAAGCGAAAATTCGATCTGATTCTCGCCGGGCACTCGCATGGTGGTCAGGTGCGCGTGCCATTCTGGGGCGCGCTCATTCTGCCAGGAGGTGTTGGGAAGTACGATCTCGGCTACTATCAAACCGCCGCAGGCCCATTACATGTCAGTGCAGGCGTCGGCACTTGTTTTTTGCCGATTCGTTTGAACTGCCCGCCGGAAATTACGCTGATCACGATTTAATCAGCACGAGCTTGGCAGGTGCTGGGCCAGTGCGACGGCGTGCGGGATGGCGCCGGCAACAAACCCGAGGCATTCGACCGCGCCACTTGGTTTTCCAGGTAAGGCAATCACCAGTGAAAGATCGACAATTGCCGCGAGACTGCGCGAAAGAATCGCATTCGGGGTAAGCTTCATTGACTCAGCGCGCATCACTTCGCCGAAGCCGGGTAGTTCCACCCGCATGATCCCGCGGATCGCTTCCGGTGTGACATCGCGCGCGGTGATTCCGGTTCCGCCTGTTGTCAGGATTAAGCCGCAACCCTGCCGTGCAAACGAGCGGACCGCCTCCTGAATACGCGGCGTGTCGTCGGGCACGATTGCCTCGCAAAGAATCTGCCAGGCATGGCTCTGCGCGAACCCCTTCAGCGCCGGCCCGCCAAGATCATCGTACTCACCGCTGCTCGCGCGATCAGAGATGGTGATAATGCCTACGACAATTTGCATTCTACCGATGCGGCCAACGAATAGCGCTGTCATCCTGAGCGCAAGCGAAGGATCTCATAAACGTTGATTGGTCACTCGCGTTAATTTCGTGTGCCCTACGCCAGCAGGCAAGGTTCCTCGCTGCCGTTCGCGGCTCGGCATCACGCGCGAAGGAGCGTGGCATTCAAGCATCGCGCTTCGTTTTTTTCACGAGGCGCAGGTTTGAGATTGCCATCTCTTTATCTACGGCTTTGCACATGTCGTAAATCGTTAGAAGCGCGATCGCCACCCCGGTGAGCGCTTCCATTTCAACCCCCGTTTGCGCAATTGTTCGCGCTGTGCATGTGACCTCGGCGGCAGCGCGCGAGGTGACGATCTCGACCTTTGCTTCACTGAGCGGAATAGTGTGGCACAGCGGGATAAGCTGCGCTGTTTGTTTGGCGGCCTGAATGCCGGCCAGCCGTGCGCTCGCGAAAACGTTGCCTTTCGCGATCTGATCTTTCGAAATCAGCGCGACTGTCTGCGGCTGCAGCTTGATTTTTCCGCTGGCCACCGCTGTGCGGAGACTCAACGGTTTGCGCGAGACATCGACCATTTTTGCGCGACCATCACGCGAGACATGCGTGAGACGTTTCATGCGTCTCCCCTTGTCATTCCGAGCGTGCTCGAGGAATCTCTTATTCGTCTCAATTGGAGATCTCTCGGTTTCGCTCGACATCACACACGCGGTTCATCCACCGATGGCAACCATCTTGCGGCCTGGCTGATAATTGTCGCGAAAATCGTGCTGCGCGGGTTTGCGCTCGACTACGTCCAGAAAAAAATGTTTCAACTCGTCATCGCTCGCACCGGCACGAAGCGGTTTCATAATGTCGAACTCAAGATAACTGCCAAGGCACGGGCGCAATTTGCCGTCACAGGTCAGGCGCAGCTTGTTGCAGCTTTCACAGAAGTGCAGGTTGGTCATCGCGCCGATGAATCCGACGCGCTGACGGCGCCCTGAAATCTGGTGGTATGTGGCCGGGC
>DASQXY010000088.1:0-2861 GCA_035639455.1 Chthoniobacterales bacterium
CCTTGAAATCCATGTCGCCAAAATGGTCCTCCGAGCCGATGATGTCAGTCAGCAACTCGTAGCGTTTCAATCGTCGATCCTCGCCGTAATCCGTGACGAGCCCGACCGAGATCCCGGCCACTGTTCCTTTCACCGGCACGCCCGCGTCCATCAGCGCCAGCATTCCGCCGCAAACGCTCGCCATCGAGGTCGACCCGTTTGATTCCATGATTTCGCTTGAGACGCGGATCGCGTAGCGAAAATCGCCCTCGCCCGGCACGATCGGTTCGAGCGAGCGCTCGGCCAAAGCGCCGTGCCCGATCTCGCGTCGACCGGGCGCGCCGGTGCGACCGGTTTCGCCCACACTGAAGGGCGGAAAATTGTAATGCAAAATAAACCTCTTCGATTGTTCGCCGCCACCATAGGCGTCGAGCATCTGCGCTTCTTCGATCGGCGCCAATGTGGCGAGGGCCAGCGCCTGCGTCTCGCCGCGCTGGAAAATCGCCGAGCCATGCGCGCGCGGCAGCACGCCTACCTCACAACTGATCAGGCGCAAATCGGTGTAACTGCGGCCATCCACGCGCTTCTGTTTTTCCAGAATACTGCGTCGCACCGCTTTCTTCTGGACGTAATCGAACGCTTGTGTGATGGCGAAGGCGTCGGCCTCGGGATGCTTCTCCAGGATCGACATTTTGACTTCTTCGCGCAGCGCTTCGACAGCTTTGCCGCGGGCGACTTTGCCCTGCGTGTAAAGCGCGTCTTCGATCCGATCTCCTGCCACCTGATATGCTATGTCGAGCAACTCCTGATTGATCTGGAGCAGCGGCAGGTCGCGTTTCGGTTTACCGAATTGCGACGCCAAATCTTTCTGGATCCGGATCATCTCGCGCGCATGGTCGTGCGCGAACTCGAGCGCCTTAATGAAATCCGCTTCCGGCACTTCGCTTGCCGCGCCCTCGATCATGATGATCTCGTCTTCGGTTCCGACGTAAACCAAATCGACAACGCTTTGCGCGCGTTGTGAGTGCGTCGGGTTCGCGATGAATTCGCCGTTTACGCGGCCAATGCGCACCGCCCCGACCGGTCCGGCAAACGGAATATCGGAGATGCAGAGCGCGGCCGAAGCGCCGTTGATCGCGAGAATGTCCGGATCGTTCTCGCCATCGGCGCTCAAGAGCAGGCTGATCACTTGCGTGTCGTAAAAGTAACCCGGCGGAAACAGCGGCCGCAGCGGCCGATCAATCATGCGCGAGGTGAGCGTTTCCTTTTCCGTAGGCCGGCCTTCCCGCTTGAAATAACCGCCGGGGAATTTTCCGGCCGCCGCCGCTTTCTCGCGATAATCGACTGTGAGCGGGAAGAAATCTTGACCTTCCTTCATTGTTGCTGCTGAGACCGCGCTGGCGAGCACCATCGTGTCGCCGCACGACACGATGACGGCACCGTCTGCGAGCTTGGCGATCTTACCTGTCTCAATTGAGACCTGACTGGCCCCGATTTGGGCCGTGACCTTCTGTTGCATATGTCTTCCTGGATGTGAGCTCCAGGCCGGGTCACCTTGACTGTAGGTTTTAATCCCGCAGGCATTCGAGCCTAAAACCTAAATCCAAGGTGGCTACGGCGGCCTGGTCTCTGTTGTTATTGTTTTTCGCTTCGGCGCAAAACGCAAACGCGCGACTCAACTAAGCCGCTTACTTCCGCAGGTTTAACTTGTCGATCACCTTTTTGTAGCGATCGGCTTTTGTCTTGCTCAAATAATCGAGCAAGCTGCGGCGTTGCGCGACCATTTTCAAAAGGCCGCGCCGCGAAGAATGGTCCTTCGCGTTTGTCTTCAGGTGTTCAGTCAGGTGCTCGATCCGGCGCGTGAGTAGTGCAACCTGCACATCCGCGCTGCCGGTGTCTTTCTCGTGCAACTGGAACTCCTTCAGATCCATCGTCTCCGCTTTCTCTGCCATAAACGAAGCCCGTATTGTAGATGAAGACGGCTCTTTCGCAAGCGCTGTAGCCACTCTGTAGCCATCGCCCTGTGGCCGGTCAGTTGAGAGTCGAATACTTAGCAAAGGCCCGACGGCCCACAGGGCCGTGGCTACAACCGCACGATTACGGCGCGTTTAGCCTTCCCCAGATAAACAGAAGAATGAGTGCGCCGATAATCGACAGAATGAAGCCGGCCGGGTGAAACCCGGCGCCCGGCGGTGGCGGCGAAAAAATGCGGGCGATCAGTCCGCCGACGATCGAGCCGCCGATGCCGAGCAGGGTCGTGGCGATGAACCCGAGATGCTGCACGCCCGGCATAATGGCGCGCGCGATCAAACCGACAATAAACCCAATAATGATCGACCAGATGATGTGTAACATAGGTGTGCTGTGTGGTTAGGCGCGCAGGCTAGCACGCGCGCCGAAGCGAAAGCGACAACTTTCGAGCCTATGCTAGATCGACATTTCTGTAGCGGCGCTGTCTCAGCGCCGATAAACGACGGTCGGAGACCGCCGCTACCGTTGCTTGCGTCTTTTTTCGTCGATCGCCAGATATTCATCCCGTGGCGGGCTGAACGTGTCCAAGACGCGCGTGTGCTCGACCGTTTCCACCCCGTGAGGGACGTTGCTCGCCAGATAAAACGAATCACCCGTTTTCAACTCGTGCGGTGTGCCGTCGACGATCAACTTCATCCGGCCACTCAGGATGTGAACGATCTGCTCCTGCGGATGCTGGTGCGCGGGCATGACGCTGCCCTCATCCAGCTCCGCAGCCATTTGGTACATCGTTTTGCCATGCGCCACTGTCTGACGCTTAATGCCCGGGCAAATTTCAATCCACGGATTTTCGTATTTCATAAGATTCATTTGTAGCGGCGCTCTCTGAGCGTCGGACAACAATACGGCGG
>DASQXY010000089.1:0-3911 GCA_035639455.1 Chthoniobacterales bacterium
GTCGCCCACTCGATCACGCTGGCAGTGGCGACCTTCAGCGTGGTGGAGGTCCCCAGCCGAATCATCGAGCCGTTGATCGCTGCTTCGATTGTTTATGTCGGCGTGGAAAATCTTTTGCACGCCGACGATCCAAGAGGACGGCGGCTCCTGACATTCGCCTTCGGTCTGATTCACGGCTTCGGCTTTGCGTCGGTCTTGCGTGAAATGGGCGTCGGCTCGCGGAACGGAGGGATCGCGCTGCCCCTGTTTTCGTTCAATCTTGGAGTAGAAATCGGCCAAATGATGGTCGCTGCCGCGGCGCTCCCGATTATTTGGAAAATCCAGGCGCGGCCGCTGCTTATTGGCCGTTGGGCGCCGGCGTGTTCAGCAGCCATTGTATTGCTGGGCAGTGTTTGGTTCGTGCAGCGAGTCTGGATGAATTGAAAAATCAACTAGGTCCGATGCCGTGAATAACAGCCGGACTAGAAAAGATCCGACTGTTCTGCTTTTGACGCCCTGAGCGGTTGATGATAGGCCACTTTTCTGGCAAACTTTCACCCACTAGTGGAAAAGTACGTGTCTGATTTGATGGCCGGGGTGAAGGCGAAGAACCCGGGCGAGGTGGAGTTCCACGAAGCGGTCGAGGAGATCGCCAATTCGGTCAAGCTGGTGTTGGATCGACAGCCGCAGTACCGGAAAGCGAAAATTCTGGAGCGCATGATCGAGCCCGAGCGGGTGATTATCTTCCGCGTCGCGTGGCAGGACGACAAAGGCGAGCTCCACGTGAACCGCGGATTCCGCGTGCAGATGAACAGCGCCATCGGCCCGTACAAAGGCGGGCTGCGTTTTCATCCGACGGTGAATCTCAGTATCCTGAAGTTTCTCGCGTTCGAGCAGGTGTTCAAAAATGCCCTAACGACTTTACCGATGGGCGGCGGTAAAGGCGGGTCCGATTTCGATCCGCATGGCAAAAGCGACGCCGAGGTGATGCGCTTCTGTCAGGCGTTCATGTGTGAATTGTTCCGGCACATTGGCCCCAACACGGACGTGCCGGCGGGCGATATCGGTGTGGGTGCGCGCGAGATCGGTTACCTCTTCGGCATGTATAAACTTCTGAAGAACGAGTTTAGCGGCGTAATGACAGGGAAAGGTCTTACCTGGGGCGGCTCGGTCATTCGGCCCGAGGCAACTGGTTACGGCGCGGTTTATTTCGCCGAAGAAATGTTGAAGACGCGCGGCGAAGATGTGGCCGGCAAAATTTGTCTAGTATCCGGGAGCGGTAACGTCGCGCAGTACACCATCGACAAGTTGATCGAACTCGGCGCGAAACCGGTGACGGTGTCGGATTCAACCGGCTACGTTTACGATGAAGCGGGAATCGACCGCGACAAGCTGCGCTTTATTATGGAACTGAAGAACGTCCGGCGCGGCCGGATTTCCGAATACGCGGGCAAGTTCAAAGGCGCGGTGTTCACGCCGCTGAATTCAAACAACGATCACAACCCACTCTGGGATCACAAAGCGCAGTGCGCGTTTCCGAGCGCCACTCAGAACGAGATCAATGGCAAGGACGCGGCGAACCTGTTGCGCAACGGTGTTTACGTCGTGTCGGAAGGCGCGAACATGCCGAGCACGACTGACGCGGTGAACCAATTCCTCGACGCGAAGATTCTCTTTGGCCCGGGCAAAGCGGCCAACGCCGGTGGCGTGGCCACCTCTGGTCTCGAGATGGCGCAGAACAGCATGCGGATCCGTTGGACGCGCGAAGAGGTCGATACACGCCTATTCAACATCATGCGAACCATCCACGAAACTTGCCGGCGCACGGCTGAGAAATACGGGACACCCGGCAATTACGTGAACGGCGCGAACATCGCCGGCTTCGTCAAAGTCGCCGACGCGATGCTGGACCAGGGATTGGTCTAAAGACCGCAAGACTGTCATCCTGAGCCGGTCGAAGGATCTGATTAACTGAACCAGTCGGCCGCTAAATCCTTGCACTGCGGATTGTCTCGTTCCACTAGCGCGTTCTTTTTCGATCGGCGCCAGCCTTTTCAACTGCTTTTCCCAAGCGATTGCCTGGTTGATGTCAGCAAAATGCGACCAGTACACGAGTCCAGTGCAGTGGTAGTCGTGGGTGAATCCGGTTTTTCGCCGCTGCGATGCTGTGCTACGCGCGCACGCAGGTCGTTGTCACACCTGTGTAAAGGACCGAGCGTGTTTTGTTGCTCATCATGTAAACGAAATACTGGTGATCCGCAGACAATTCGTCAGATCCTTCGACTTCGCTCAAGATGACAGCAGGAGCGCGCGCTTTTTGCAAGATCGACTTCCCGGGCCAGAGTCGCTGCCCACGATTGAGTTCCACCAAGCACAGTTAGCGGCAATTGTCGTCAGGTCTTTCGACGCCGTTTCGCAGCGGCGAAACTTCGCTCAGGACGACAGATTGCCGGCTGTTACAATCCCATTCGCGCGATACAGCGCCGCGGTTACAGCATTGCGAACTAGTCGTGCAGCGGCTTAGTTGAGGCGCATGAGCACGAAATTTCCGAAGAGTCCGAAGGAGACGACGAAAGGCATCATGTATTTCCCGCGGATGCTCGACAAAATTCGGATGCATGCACGCGGCGAGTTGCCAGAGGAATATCACAAGAACCTCGGCGGACCGAGAGCGGCAGACGGCGCTTGCTGCAATTTCCTGCGCGTCCATTATCGCGATCTGGTCGACCGCGTGAAGCAGGGCGGCTCGGACGAGGAGATTCTCAACTGGTGTTTCGAGAAAGGCCGGCGGTTGAACGAAGGCGACATCATGGTCTGGAACGGGTTTGCTTCGAAACTCGGCTGGAAAGATTTTGCCACCCCGACGCTCGAGGAGGCGAAGCAGAAACATGGCATCGCCGATCGGACTGACATTCAGACAATCCCGGACCTGATCGATTTCGACGAAGGCCGGCTGAAGTAACGAGTGACAGGTGACGAGTGACTAGCGGCTAACCGCAAACGCATACCGCTCTTTGTCATTCCGAGCGAAGTCGAGGAATCTCTCGCTGTGACCTTTATACGCCTGGCGAGTTCCGCCGTAATCGCCGTTTGCCTCGAAACGGGCAATCCAGCTCTCGCGGAGGAAGTGACCCCGTCGGCAACATCCACAGTCACGCCGACACCGACGGCGACGCCGCTCGTCTTCTCGCAGCAGACGCTTGCTGACTTAAAGCGGTTGCAGCAAGCGGCGCTGAACAGCGATTACGCTTTTCGGCAGGTCGCCCATCTGTCGAATAATATTGGGCCGCGGTTGAGCGGCTCGGCGCAAGCGGCAAAGGCAGTCGAGTACGTCGCGAGTGAACTGAAGGCGATCGGCTGTGACGTGCAGCTGGAGAAAACCATGGTGCCTCACTGGGTGCGAGGCGAAGAAACCGCCGCGCTCGTGCAGTTCGCCGGAATGGCCGAGAACACGACGCAGAAAGTTGTTCTGACTGCGCTCGGTGGAAGCGTAGCCACTCCCGCGGATGGAATTGCCGCTGAGGTGACCGCCATCAGAGACTTCGACGAGCTGAAGGGGCTGCCGCGCGAGAAGGTCGCCGGCAAAATCGTGCTGTTTAACTACCCATTCGACAAACAAATGGCGGCCGAAGGTCGCGGCGGTGAAGCCTACAACGAAGCAGTTGTTTACCGCGCGGATGGGCCAAGCGCGGCCGCTCGGCAGGGCGCAGTCGCGTGTCTGGTTCGCTCAGTTGGTGGCGCTGATTATCGCCTGCCGCATACTGGCCAGACAAACTACGCGGCTGATGCGCCAAAAATCCCGGCCGCGGCGATTACAGCCGAGGACGCGGACTTGGTTATTGATCTTGCAAAGCAAGGTCCGGTGCAAATGAAGCTGGTATTAACGCCGCAAACTTTGCCGGACATCGAGAGCACGAATGTGATCGGTGATA
>DASQXY010000090.1:0-11272 GCA_035639455.1 Chthoniobacterales bacterium
CCGCTGTTCTGATGCTGCTGGGTTCATCACGATGAGAACGCGAATGCCAGCAGTGTGACAATGAGTGATGCAATTGCGGTCACGAATGCGGCCGTCCACGCCGACTTTAAATAAGTGGTTGGAACCTGCGGATTCGGCGGAAGTCCGTACACCTCTGGTTCGCCGAGGATCAAAAAGAACGCGTGAATGCCGCGAACGGATGTCTCCTGCGGATCGTAAAGTTGGGCGTCGGCGTAACCGATTTCGTGTAGTTGTTGCACGCGTTCTTTCGCGCGCGCGCGTAAATCATCCAGCCGGCCGAAGACGATCGATTCCGTCGGACAGACTTTAGCGCACGCCGGAACGAGGCCGCTCTTTTGTCGATCGTAACAGAAGGTGCACTTGAAAGCGCCGCCGGCATTCGGCAGCGGGTCGGGTCGACGATCGATGACGCCGAACGGACAGGAGACGACGCAATAGCCGCATCCATTACAGACATCATCCTGCACGAAAACGGTGCCGGTTTCCGTACGCACGATCGACCCTGTCGGACACGCTTCGAGACACCCCGCTTCTTCGCAATGTTTGCAAACGTCGGATAGAAATACCCAGCGAAACGGATCCTCCCCGTTTTGATCTAACGAATGCTGGCCGACGATTTGATTTCCTTTCGGCCGATCCTGCTCGAGAAACATCACATGCCGCCAAGTCGATGCGCCGAGCTGGCCGGTGTTGTCGTAGGAATTCCCCGACCAGGTGAAGCCGTCGTCGGGAACTTCGTTCCATTCTTTGCACGCGACTTCGCATGCTTTACAGCCGATGCAGACTGTCGGGTCGGTGAAGAAACCGACTTCGACGCCATCCTGCACGTAAGAGTGTCTCCGCTGGTTCGTGCTCTGGATTCCTTCGCCGATCATTGTCTCACGGCGTTTTGCCCTCCCTGCCGTGACCGCGTGAAAACTTTCCGCCACTCGGTGCGCCAAGTGGCGGCTGTTCGGGATGCAGGTTCTCCGGCAGACCAGATTGGGGCGCGTGTTGCTCAATCCAATCAAGAAAAGCCGGACCGCGCGGCAATCGGCCGGGGACAATGTTGCAGGTGAGCGCCTTACTTTCCATGATCGTAACATTCGGCTCACCGGAGATGGCCACGAGATTGTTGGCAGCATCGCCGCGCAGCGGCCCTGCGGCACCAAAATGAAATGGGACCGCGACTTGATGCACCGTTTTGCCATTCAACGCGATCGGCCTCATGCGACGACTGACCAGCGCGCGCGCCTCAATCGCACCGCGAAAGCTGACGAGGCAAATGTAGTCGCCGTTGGCAATCTGTAATTCCCGGGCGAGCTCCGGTGAAACTTCGGCGAACATCTCCGGCTGCAATTCGGAAAGATGACTGAGAAAACGCGACATGCCGCCACCGGTGTGGTGTTCGGTCAGGCGATAAGTCGTGAGGACAAATGGAAAGCGCGGATCGCCGGGCGGGGCGAAACGGTTTTCAGCGCGAGTGAACCAATTCACCACCGGATTGGTATCGCGCGAATAGAGTGCATTGTGCACAGGCGATTCGAGCGGTTCGAAATGAGTCGGCAGCGGCCCGTCCTGCAAACCTTTTGGCACATAAACCCAGCCGAGACCATCTTCGTGCAAAATGAACGGCGCATCGCCGCGCTGACCGGCGAGCCCCCCTTGCTGTCCTTGTGGTTGGTAATCGGGCGCCTTGTCTTTTTTGAAATCCGGAACGTCAATTCCAGTCCAATTTCCCGAATCCCACCAGACCAATTTCTTACGCTCGCTCCACGGTTCACCGCTCGGCCGCGCGCTGGCGCGGTTGTAAATGATCCGTCGATCACTCGGCCAACTGAATCCCCAGCCGTGTCCGAGATAATCTCTGGATTTCCGCCCGTTCGCCTTGTTCACGCCGTCGCGGGGGAATACGCCGGAATAAATCCAGCAGCCACAGGTGGTCGATCCATCGTTGCTTAATTGTTCGTAGCTGTCGATTTGAGGTCCGTGATGAGGATTACCTTCGCGATCGACGCCACCAAATAACACGCCTTCAGTGCCGCTGCGGTCGGCGCCCGTGCCTGTAGCTGTCTTCCAGCCATTGATCTCGGCGAGCACGGCTTGCATTTGCGGCTCGCCCATTTGGTCTTCCGGGTACCACCAATCAAGCGCGCGCAAAGGTTCGTCGAGTGGATCATGGGAGGTCCTCGCCTTGGCAATTAATCTCAACGCCAGTTGATGAATGTACCATGCGTCGG
Organism: Chthoniobacterales bacterium; assembly: GCA_035639455.1. GTDB lineage: Bacteria > Verrucomicrobiota > Verrucomicrobiia > Chthoniobacterales > UBA10450 > AV17. Next base: position 2,241 of record DASQXY010000090.1, read on the forward strand.
AGCGACAATCGCCCGGTGGATCGATCGCTTTTTCGCGCCATTGCAAGAGACGCTGCGTGTTCGTGAACGCTCCCTCCTTTTCCGCGTGTCCAGCCGCGGGAAAGAAAAACACTTCCGTTTCAATCTGTTCGGTTTTCAATTCACCGCGTTCGATCTCAGCTGAGTCACACCAAAATCTCGCCGGCTCAGTTTCGACCATGTCTCGAATGACAAACCATTTCAGTTTCGCCATGGCTTTTCGTTGCAACCGCGAGTTCGGTGCGCCGACAGCGGAGTTTTGTCCAATCAGAAACATGCCCTCCACTTTTCCGTCCGCCATGTCGTAGAGGTATTCAAAGAAGGAATGATCGGCAGTGATCTTTGGCAGCCAGTTATAACCAAAATTATTCTCCGCAGTGGCGTGTTTGCCGTAATAGGCCTTTAACAAGCTAATGAAATAGGCGGGTGTGTTCGACCAGAGTCCGGTCTTCGGCGTGTGCGCATCCAAGTATTGCCGTAGCGTTTCTTCTTCCCCGCCGCGTGGCATTGGCAGATAGCCCGGCAAAATGTCATACAACGTCGGAATATCGGTCGAGCCTTGAATCGAGGCGTGGCCGCGCAGGGCGAGAATGCCGCCGCCTGGTCGGCCGATGTTGCCTAATAGCAGTTGTAAGATCGACGCGGTGCGAATGATTTGGACGCCCTTGGAGTGTTGCGTCCAGCCGACGGCATAACAAATCGCCGCCGTTTTGTCCGGACCAGAAGCTTTCACGATGGTGTCGGCGACTTTGTGGAAGAGCTTTGGCGTAATCCCACAGACTTTCTCTACCATTTCCGGTGTGTAGCGTGCGAAATGACGCTTCAATTTTTGGAAAACACATTGTCGATCCTCCAATGTGAGATCGCGCTGGGGAAAGCTGAGTCCTTCGCCTTTGTATTGCCAGCTGTGCATTGAATAGTTGCGCGCGTCTTCGTTCCAGCCAGAGAAATAGCCGTCAGCGCTATCTTCTGGGTCGCGGTAATCGTCACGCAAAATGCAAGACGCATTCGTGTAGTGCACGACGTACTCGCGGAAGAACAATTCATTCTCTATGATGTGGCGGACGAGGCCGCCAAGAAATGCAATGTCAGTACCGGCGCGGATCGGCACCCAAATGTCGGCTAGCGCGCTGGTCCGTGAAAACCGCGGGTCGACGTGGATGATGATCGCGCCGCGTTCCTTGGCCTTCATCACCCAGCGGAAACCGACCGGGTGCGCTTCCGCCATCGAGGAGCCTTCGATCAAAATGCAATCCGCGTTGGCGAGATCTTGTTGCGCGGTGGTAGCTCCGCCCCGCCCGAAGGAGGTACCCAGACCGGGCACCGTGCTGCTATGTCATATCCTCGCCTGGTTAGACACACACACCATGCCCAGGCCTGCGGTGAAAAGTTTTTTGATGAGATAATTCTCTTCGTTATCGAGAGTGGCGCCGCCGAGATGGCAGATCGCTGTCGTGTGATTGATGGTCGATCCTTGTGCCTGCGCGACGAAGGTGCGTTTGCGCGACTCCCAAACGCGGTCAGCCACCATGTCCATCGCGCGATCCAGCGACATTTCTGTCCACTGTTTCGCGCACGGCGCGCGATACTTTACTTTCAATTCGCGCCGCGAATGGGTGAGCAGCTGGTATGAGGCCGCGCCTTTCGGGCAAAGATTCCCCTGGCTGATCGGCGATTCCGGATCGCCTTCGATCGCCAGCAGCTTCCTATCCTTGTGGAAGATCAACTGGCCACAACCAACGCCGCAATAAGGACAGATGGAGCGCGCGACCTGCGCCCCATCGATGCGAGCATGCATCGTGCGAGTCTTTTCCGACATCGACTCGATACCAGTGCCGTCTTTGCGTTCGCGAATTTGCCTAACGAGCGGCCATTTCGAGAGCAAAGCGCTGAGCGAGGCCATAGCAGAATTCTGCTGTGTCAATCTTTAGGTGTCGCCGGATGAGGGTCAAAGCAAATTGCTTCACCAGAAGGCTCTCGACGCGGCGGGCGGTGCCCGAACTGTCGCGGCCGCCGTGATCGCCGATTCACTGGGCCTGCGGCTCGGGCTCTGGCCCTGGCGAGGTTGAGCTGGTCGTGGTCGCTGATGGAGATTCACCCGGTGCTGAGGTCGATCCGGCCGCGGATTGCGGCGATCCAACCGTCCTACGGCCAGAACCAGGCGAAGCAGGGGTTGAAGATTTTGCCGCCGTCGCGGCAGCGACTGCTTTCTTTTTCGCCTCAGCGGCAGCAGCTGCTTCGGCCAGGTTTGTATCCACTTGAGCCGCTTCGATCGGATGAATTCGATGGTAATAGTCGTTGGATTTTGAGAGCTGCTCTTTGCGCAGGAGTAGAGCATCGAATCGTTCGCGTTTACTCAACTCGAACTCCTTGTCCATCTTAATTGCTTCGAACGGACAGACCTCCACGCAAATCTGGCAGCTCATACAGACCGAGATGTCGATGTCGAACACCGCGGGATAGAACTGCGGTTTGCCCATGTAATCGGGCTTTTTGTCCTCGCTCTTAGTTATATAGATGCACTGCGGCGGGCACTCCTTCTCGCAAATCTTGTACGCCACGCAGCGCAACCCCGCATGCGGATCGCCGTCGTAAATCAAAATCGGGAAATTGCGGTAGTTTTCCGGTAGCGGATTCCGCTCCTCCGGATATTGCACCGTGATCAGGCGATCCTTCTCGAAATAGCTGCCGGCAAAATTCCGCAGCGTCACTGCCATGCCTTTGAGTATGCCCGCGCCGATCATCCGTTCGTGAATCGTTGAATCGTTAAACCGTTGAACCGAATGCTTACCTGTCCACTTCGCCCATCACAATGTCGATGCTGCCGAGAATTACCATCACGTCGGCGACAGTGTGGCCAAGACACATGTCTTCGAGCACCGTGAGATTGATGAAACTGGGCGGCCGCACGCGGTAGCGATAAGGGTTTGGACCGCCATCGCTAATCAAATAGAAGCCGAGCTCGCCTTTTGGACTCTCGATTCGACCATACGCTTCCCCGACGGGCGGACGAAAGGCACGGATTTTCACTTTCGGATTCATAATGGAGCCGGGCTGAATCTGCGCGAATGCCTGCTGTAAGATCGACAAGCTCTCCCGCATCTCGAGGACGCGAATCATCAGACGATCGTAAGTGTCGCCGTGCTCGCCCAGCGGAATACGGAACTTAAATCGCGGATAAAAGCCGTAGCCGTCTACTTTGCGGACGTCGTAGTTAACACCGCAGGCGCGCAGCATGGGGCCGGTGATCCCGGCATTGATCGCCAGCTCCGGTGAAAGCTTGCCGACGTTCTGGGTTCGCGCGATGACGATCTCGTTGCCAACCACGAGCTTCTCCAGTTCGTCGAGAAAGCGCGGAAAACGCTCGACGATCTTCCTGGCGCCTGCCATCCAGTCCTCGCTCGCATCGACCCTGCAGCCGCCGAAGCGCATGTAATCGCACATCATCCGCGAGCCGGAGAGCGATTCGAACAGATCCAGAATTTTTTCGCGCTCGCGAAACGCGTACATGAGCGGCGTGCCCCACGCGCCCATGTCGCTCAGCAGAAATCCAAGCAGCGACGCATGATTCTGCAATCGTGTTAGCTCGGCCAGAATGATGCGCAGATACTCGGCGCGCTCGGGTACTTCGATACCGGCGAGCTTCTCGACGCTGAGCGCGTACGCCCAGTTGTTCGACATCGAACAGAAGTAATCGAGCCGGTCCGTATACGGCATGCTGCCGAGATAACTGAATGATTCGCCGAGTTGCTCGTGGTTCCTGTGCAGATAACCGAAAACCGGCTTAAGTTTGCGAACGATCTCGCCCTCGAGCGCGACGTTCATCCGGAACACGCCATGGGTCGACGGATGCTGCGGGCCCATCGATACTTCGAGCAGCTCGCCCTCGAGCCGCGCGCCCATGGTGACCGGCGGCCGTTCCATTGCTTCGATCGTTTCCACCGTCGCGCTCATTTCCGATTCACGATTCACTGATCACGATTCACGCGTGCGTCGGCGCGCAGCGCCTCCGCACCGTCCAATGGTGGCCGGGCCCGATAATGCTGCTTCGCGCGCCCGAGGACTTCATCGTGCGGCGTCGGTTCCCATTCGAAATCGTCCGGCGGCACGTAATCCTTGCGCATGGGATAATCGGCAAACTCGTCCCACATCAGGATTCGCCGCAGATCAGGATGTCCGTCAAAGCGGATCCCGTAGAGATCGAAAATCTCGCGCTCTTGAAATTCCGTGCTCCGCCAAATTGGCGTGAGTGACGGCAGGCGCGCGCCATCGGTGCGGTTTGCCGTGCGCATGCGAATAATCACCGGCCCATGTTTATATTTCATCGAGTAGAGGTGATAAACCGCTTCCAGATAACCTGGGATTTTTTCCTGCTGCGTCTCTTCCGCTTCCTTTTCCTCTCCTTCGACGATCTTCTTCACTTTCACTTTTTTCGTGATCGTGCGGTCGAGCCAGTCAATCCCTGTGACGTTCGAACAAAAATCCAGTCGCAGCTCGGAATCATCATGCAAGAAACGCGCGATAGCGACCGCATGATCGTTGTCGATCTTGAGCGAGTGCTGTTGTGACGGACTGCCGTTCGTCACGGTCTCGATCTGCGCTCCGGGTACCGCCGCTATGATCCGTGCCTTGATCTGGTCGAGAGACTGCATCACACCGGGACAGGGTCTATGGCCCGTGCGGCCAGCGGGCTTTTTGCCCGCTGTTGCTAAGTGCAGCGGAGTGCAACTCCACTGCGCGCGCAGACCGAAAGTCTATCTTCGCTGGACTCATACTCGCTCGAGCTTCGGCGGATTAAACAGGTCGGGATTGGCTGGCGGCTCCAGATCGTGCTCGCCGAATTTGGGCACCGGAAACTCGCTCGGCTGCCCAGGCTCGAGGTGCGCAGCCTTATCTGTACCGGTCAATTTCTGACTATCGATCTTGCGCTGTAATTCCATGAACGCGTGCAGCAACGCTTCAGGGCGAGGTGGGCAACCGGGAATGTAAACATCCACGGGGATGTAGCGGTCGATTCCTTTGAGCACGTTATACCCCTGTTTGAACGGCCCACCCGAAATCGCGCATGCACCCATTGCGATGACGTACTTCGGATCGGGCATTTGGTTATACAACCTAACGATTTGCGGCGCCATTTTCTTGGTTACCGTGCCGGCGACGATCATGAGGTCGGCCTGGCGCGGCGATGGGCGAAAGATTTCCCCGCCGAAGCGCGCTATGTCGTAACGTGAGGCTGCAGTCGCGATCATTTCGATGGCGCAACAGGCGAGCCCGAATTGCAGTGGCCAGATCGAGTTCTTCCGCCCCCAGTTGTAGAGCTCCTGCATCGAGGTGACCCAGACACCCTGGCGCTGCAGCTCGCTGCGAAGTTGTTCGTCGATTTGTTCAGTCATTCTTCCGCTTCAACCCTCCGATATTTGAACGGTTCAACGTTGCCAAGATAAGCAGCCTTTACCCCAGGCCCAAACGAGCCCTTCAATTAATAAGAGCAGGAAAACAAGGATCGCGATAAACGCGCCGACCGGTAACCCGGTGAATGCCACCGCGAACGGCACGAGAAACACCGCTTCCACATCAAAGATCAAAAAGATGATGGCGTAGAGATAATACTGCGAACGGAACTGAATTTGAGCCTCGCCCACCGATTCGACGCCACACTCGTAGATCGACAATTTTGCAGGCCCCGGCTTTGGCGGCTGGAAAAATCTCCGCCACAGCCATGCCAGAGCTAACGGTAGCAGCGGGAAGACCAGCGCCGTGGCGATGAAAATCATGATGAACAAATAAGGATTTGGCGTCATTCCTAATCAGCCACGGACGAACACGGATTTACACGATTGCAAAGGAACAATACTACCCTTTCGTCTCCGCTTCATCTGTGCTAATCCGTGGCGACTTACAAATGGCTGATTCAATCGACCAGATATTTATCCGCGCCAAACAGTTGCTCGTCGCGCCGCTCATTGGTCGCGCGCCCGATTGGCTGGTTCAGATCGTCTCGAGCCTTCTTAACATTTTCGCCCTGCTCGCCGTCTTCCTGACGCTGTTCGCGCTGATCTCCGTTCTTGAACGAAAGATTCTCGGCCGGATGCAAAATCGCTACGGCCCTAACCGCGTCGGACCTTGTGGGCTGTTCCAGCCGATCGCCGACGGGATCAAAATGCTCGTCAAGGAAGACGTCGTTCCCGCGCGGGCGGATAAGGTCGTCCATTTTCTTGCGCCAATTTTGATTGCTGCCACGGCGATCCTTGCCCTCGGGGTCGTTCCTTATGGCCGAAACATGACGCCGTTCTCAATTGATGGCGGCATTTTGTTCTTCTTCGCCGTTGGCTCAACGACCGAGCTCGCCGTCTTCATGGCCGGCTGGGGGAGCAACAACAAGTTTTCCATGCTCGGCGCGATGCGCGCCATCGCACAGATGATCAGCTATGAGCTGCCGCTCGTTATCACTGTACTTCCGGTCGTCATGATCGTCGGGGCGCTGAACGCCGACGCGATCGTGGCAGCGCAAGCCGGTTATAAGATCGACACCATCCCGCGTTGGTTTGTCCTCACGCCTTGGGGCGCCGCAGGATTCATTCTGTTTTTCATTTCCGGCATTGTCGAGTCGAACCGCACTCCGTTCGACGTGCCGGAGGGCGAGTCGGAGATCGTCGCTGGACACATGACGGAGTATTCCGGCTTTAAATACGCCACATTTTTCATGGCCGAATACATCGGCATGTTCGCGACTAGTGGCCTCGGCGTGACGCTCTTCCTTGGTGGCTGGCACGCACCCGTGCGCTTCCTCGAGTTCGTCCCCTCGTACGTGTGGTTCTTCGTCAAATTATCGATCCTACTGTTCGTGTACGTCTGGCTGCGCGGGACGCTGCCACGGACGCGCATCGACCAGATCATGAACTTCGCCTGGAAATTCATGCTGCCGATGTCGTTCACCTGCCTGGTCGCGGCGGCTGTCTGGCATTACACGGGGCGCGGGCTGCGCGGCTGGCTCTGGTCTTTTGTCATCATCGCCACGGTTTATACCGCCTTGTCGATTCTGCTCGATACGCGCCGAAAGTTCGCGCCGCGCGTCTATCGCTTCGCTGAATGAACACCGTCGCATTTGTCGGTATCGCCGTGTTTACGCTGGCGGCCGCGCTGGCCGCGGCGACGAACCCGAAGTTGATGCACGCCGCGCTGAGTTTCGCGCTCGCCTTTGTTGGCGTCGCCGCATTTTACGTGTTGCTTGGCGCGGAGTTCGTGGGGCTCGTCCAGGTCTTTGTTTATATTGGCGCCGTCGCGGTGCTGGTCGTGTTCACAATTCTGCTCACCCGCCGCGAAGGCGAAAAACATCGTGGTTTCAACTGGAGCGGCGTGATCGTGGCCGTCGGCGTGTTTGCGGGTTTGATTTGGTCGATCATCAAAACGCCGGCGAGTTCGATCCTGCCGCCGCCGATCGCGCCACTCACTGTCAAGCGCGTCGGCGAGGTCTTGATGAGCGATTATGTCTGGCCGCTCATGGGCGCGGGTTTGTTGCTCACCGTGGCTTTGCTAGGCGCGCTCATTCTCGCAATGGAGGACAAGGAGTGAAGCAAACATTCAACATTCAATGCTGATCGCTCGATCAAGAGCATCTGAATTCGACGTTGAACGTTGGACGTTGAATGCTGGACGTTTTCTCGGCGAACGAACATGAGTCCAACGCTTGAAGTCGTCCTCATCGTCTCAGCGACGCTTTTTTCGATCGGCCTGCTTGCGGCACTCAGCCGCCGCCATGCGATTTTCATTTTGATCGGCATTGAGATGATGCTCGCCGCCGCGAACATCAATTTTATCGCGTTCTGGCGATTTAATCCGCAGCCGCAGCCGACAGGCGTTATGTTCGCAATCTTTGCCATCGCCATCGCCGCCGCTGAAGCCGCAGTCGGGTTGGCTATGGTTATTGCGATTTACCGTCATTATCGCACGACGAATGTGGATGAGCTGACGCGACTCAAGGGCTGATCGCAGGGATGAAGCAAACGCTCAACCTTCAACGCTCAACATTCAACGTTCAATTCAGACCGCGCTCTGAGTTCGACTTTGAACGTTGGATGTTAAGCGTTGGACGTTTTCTGTCGAAATGAGGATGACCTCTTGGATCCTTCGCAACCTGTGGCTCATCCCCGCGGTCCCGTTCGCGGCGTCGCTCTCGATACTGTTCGTTACCGGTTGCCACCGCAAAACCGCGGCTGCGCTTGCTGTCGCCGGCCAAGTCCTCGCCTTGGCGATGTCGATCTCGGTAGTCCTGCCGACCCTGCAAACACCGGGGTTCCGGGTGATCCACAATTTCGCGTGGTTCACGTTCGGAAATCAAGCCCTGCTCCTTGGTTGGCTGCTCGACCCGTTGGCGGCCGCGATGCTACTCATGATCTCGCTCGTCGGCCTGTGCATCTTCGTTTTCAGCATCGGCTACATGGACGAGGACAAAAACTTCGGCCGTTTTTTTGCTTATCTTTCGTTTTTCTCCGGCGCGATGCTTGGCGTCGTTATCGCCAACAGTCTGCTGCTTCTCTTCATCTTTTGGGAACTGGTCGGCCTCGCTTCGTATTTACTCATCGGTTTTTGGATTGAGCGACCAAGCGCCGCAGCAGCGGCGAAGAAGGCGTTCATCACCACGCGCATCGGCGACATGGGATTTTTTGTCGGCCTGCTTTGGCTTTATCAAGGCAGCGGCACTTTACTGTTCTATAACAATGGCAACGGCTGTTTAGAGACCACTGCGCTCAATTTGTTAGGCGCGAGTGCCACGTCGATTGCGCTGCTCATTTTTTGCGGTGCCATCGGTAAATCCGGACAATTCCCACTCCACGTCTGGTTGCCAGACGCGATGGAAGGTCCGACACCAGTCAGCGCGTTGATCCACGCCGCAACGATGGTCGCGGCCGGCGTTTTTCTGTCGCGCGCGTCTATCCGATTTTCGCCGCCGGCGCGATCAATGGCGTGACTCCATCGCTGACCGTCGTCGTTTGGATCGGCGTCGTCACTGGCCT
>DASQXY010000091.1:0-7508 GCA_035639455.1 Chthoniobacterales bacterium
TAAACATGTAGAGGACGGCGAGCCCGAAGCCAAGCGCGCGTCGGCGGCCGTGAATGACCGCCCACCAGAACAGGAGCGCGGAGAAAAGGAAGCTCGCGTGTTGCAGCGCGTGCACGAATTCGCTTTCCAGCGTCGCCTGGAAGAGCGCGGGAATGTGCCATGACCAAAGCACGATCGCGTGAATGGTCCAAGCGACGAACGGATTCGAAATTGTGCGCCAGGTGTGAAACCACACGGGCGTTTTGCTCCAACGCGCGAGCGAAACGGCCGCGGTTTTCGGCAGCGCCCACAGAAACGGCACGATCGGTCGGCCGAGAACGAGCAATGGCGCGGCCACGAGCATAAGGATCTCGTGTTGGGTCATGTGCGCGGAAAACAAAACGCTGCCCCAGGAATGCAATGGTGATACCAATGCGAAAACCAGTGCCAGCCAGCCGAGCGCGAACAAGACGGCGTCGCTCTTGCGCACTGACTTTGGTGCTTTTTGTCGAAGCCGGAGCACGCCTAACGAATACAAAATCGCGGAGAGCACGATCGGAGTCACCACGCCTGGTTCAAAGCTCCAGGCGCGCGCGAGCTCGCGCAGGTTTTGCGGACCGACGCGCTCCAGCTCGTGGGCGAAGGCTGCGCGGCAGAGGAAAACGGAGACGAAGAGGAAGATTAGCCGACGTTTCACTTAGATCGGGCAGGGCGGGATCATGAGGCTCGCGATGGTTTGGGCGATGAGCACGATCAGAAAAATCGACATCGACATAAGCGAGAGCACGGCCATGAAATGGCGCGTCTTCTTCAGCCGCGGCGGTGATTCGGCTACCGGAACGCGATTGTTCCAACTAATCCATCCGCACGCGGCGATCGCGACACCGAAACAGATCGATGTGAGCGTGATTCCGAGATTTCGGTGATTACCGCACGCCGGATAGACCAGCATGTAAATCGTTTGGAACTGCGTGAGCCAAAGCAGCGGCGGCCCGAGGAGTCCGAGCCAAAGAGCGAGATCGCGCAGCGGCCGGTCGGTCGCGCCGAGCTCGGCTTCAAAGCCAGCGCGGTCCGAAGTAGATGATGGCATAAAGTGGAATCCAGATTCCGGCGATCCAGTACCAGTAGGTGGCGCCAACGCGCACATCGCGCGCGTGTTGTACATCGAGACCTTTCAGCCAGACCCAAAGAGTCATGAGAAGATTTTCGGCTGTGCCGGTGATGAGGTGCAGCATGTGCATGCCGAGCGTCGTCCAGACGACCGCGGCGTAAGCATTGTCGTCCCAGCGGAATTTCAGATCGCCGAACTCGAAGAAGCGCAGCGCGATCGTGCCTAAGCCTAACAAGACCATAATGAGCATGCCGATTCGCACCGTGCGCAGTTCCATGCGCAAACAGGCAAGATCGACAATCACCATCGGGATGACGCTTACGATGAGCAGCATCAGGTTGGCGCTGGCGAAGGCGAGCCCGGGATTTGTTTGATAAAGTCCTGCGTCGGAACGCACTGGCGGCCAATGGGTGAAATTCATCCGGAGGTAAAAATATGTGCCGACGAGGAGCGCGAACATTGTCGTCTCGATAAACAGCAAAAAGACATTGCCCCACCAAATCGGCGACGTGTGATCCTCGACATGGGCTGGCAGTTTCGAGACGTCGATTGCGTGTGCAGTCGCATTCATGTTTGCGCGGCGAGTCCCCCTTCGACCGGCTTCGTTCTGCGTTTCGCTGCTTGAGTGAGGAATTTCGGCTCATTGCCGCGCCAGAACCAAGCATAGAGCACGAGCAATGAACCGAACATGCCGCCAGGAATTGCCCATGGTGTGAAGATGACAAACGTCATGGTGAGGCCGACCACAATTGCGAGCAGCAGCGGCCAGATCGAATCGTCCGCCAGTTCATAGCGATGCTCCGGAACGGCGTCGATGATTGTCGTGTTGAGCACCTCGCGTTTTTCCTGGCTGAGACCAACGACGACCGGTTTTTGGTCTGGGTCGTACCAGAGCGGCTCCCGATCCTCGACGACCGGCAGATGAAAAAAATTGTAAGCCGGAGCAGGTGAGGGAATGGCCCACTCCAGCGTCGGCGCGAGCCATGGGTTGGCCTCGGCGATCTCACCGCGCTTTCTGCTCACCAGCACGTTCACGATGAAAGCCGTAACGCTCAGAGCGATAAGCACAGCGCCAGTGGTTGCCAGCAGGTTCAAACTGCCCCAGCCCGTCTCGGCGGGGTAGGTGTAAATACGCCGCGTCATCCCGTCCAAACCGAGGATGTGCATCGGAAAAAACGTGAGATTGAACCCGATGAACAGCAGCCAGAAATTAATTTGGCCTAACAAATTGTTCAGCATTCGCCCGGTCCATTTCGGGAACCAGTAGTAAAAGATCCCGAACAACGGGAACACCGCGCCGCCAACGAGCACGTAATGAAAATGCGCGACCACGAAGTACGTGTCGGTGACCTGCAAATCGATCGGAACCGATGCGAGCATAACCCCGGTTAATCCGCCGGCGACAAACGTGAGGATGAACCCGCAGACAAAGAGCAGCGCGATGCGCAGCCGCGGTCGCCCCGTCCAGATGGTTGCGATCCAGCAAAAAACCTGAACGCCGCTCGGGATTGCGATCATCATGCTGGCGCCAGTAAAAAAGCTTCGGCCAAGCAAGGGCAGGGGCGTGGCGAACATGTGATGCACCCAGAGCCCGAAGCCGATGAAGCCCGTCGCGATCAGCGCGAGCACCATCGCGGTATAACCGAACACGCGCCGGCCGGAGAATGTCTCGACGATGGTCGAAACGAACCCGGTGGCGGGAATGAAAATGATGTAAACCTCCGGATGTCCGAAGAACCAAAAGAGGTGTTGGTAAAGTAGCGCGTCGCCGCCTTCTGCGGGGTTGAAGAAATGCGTGTTCACGTTCATGAGCCGGTCCATCGCCAGATAGCCGCTCACCAACATCACCGCCGGCATGGCGAAGATAATCATGAAAGAGGTTACGACCTGCGCCCAGACGAATAGCGGAATGCGGTTCAGCGACATGCCCGGCGCGCGCTGCTTAAAAACCGTCGTGATGGTTACGACCGCCCCGGCGAGCGCCGAGATCTCGGTCAGAGTGATCATGTCCGCCCAGATATCGACGCGGTGACCGGGCGAATATTGCGGACCGGCGAGTGGCACATAGGCAAACCAGCCAGCGTCGGCGCCGGCGTTAACAACCAGACCGCCCCAAAGCAAAATTCCTCCAGCCAAAAACACGTAATAGCCGAAGGCGTTGAGTCGCGGGAAGGCGACGTTGCGCGTGCCGATCATGAGCGGCACGAAGTACAATCCGATGCCTTCCATGACTGGGACGGCGAAGAGAAACATCATCGTCGTGCCGTGGACGGTGAAGAATTGGTTGTAGAGGTCGGGCCCCAAGAAATGGTTTTCCGGGAATGCGAGCTGAATGCGCATCAGCAGCGCGAGAATGCCGGCGAGCCCGAAAAAGACGAACGCGGTGACGATGTAGCGCATTCCGATGTCTTTGTGGTTGGTGCTGCACAGCCAGCCCAGCAATCCCGGTGGTCGTGACCAGCTTGCTTCTAGCGCGCGATGCGCTTTCTCGTTAGGCGCGTTCAGCGCGGAGATCGGCAGACGTGTGACGTTCATGACAATCTTGCACCGACAGGGCTGTAGTGTCCGCTGTCCCCAGCGGAGTGCCGTTCGCTATAGAGCAGAGTGCCGTGCCGAGGGCGCGCGCTACTGGATTGTGTTACGATCGCGCGTTCGCTAGAAAGCTCGAAGTGCGGCGCGTGTTCAAAGACAAACCCCGGCGGCAAATTCGAAATGCGCTGAGGACAGGGCACGCTACAGCGTCGAACGCGGTTATTCGAGCTCCTCATTTCAAACTCTCGAGATAATCGAGCAAGGCATTGAGATCGTCGGCCTGCAATTGCGTAGGCGGCATGCGCGTGCCGGGTTTAAGCACCTGCGGATTCAAAATCCACCCGGCGAGATAACCGCGCGTGTTCGGCAGCGCGCCCGCGCCGATCAGTTTTCGGCTGGCGATGTGAGTAAGATCAGGTCCGAGGGTGGCGCGCGCGTTCGTGCCCTGGATCCGGTGGCACATCACACATTGGCTGGAGAGGAAAATGTCTCGGCCGCGCTGCGTTGACGTGGTCGTCGGTTCCGGCGCGGATTTCTTTTGCGCGGCGAGCCAGCGGTCAAACTGGGCCGAAGCTTCTGCGACGAACACTAATCGCATGTGCGCGTGCTGTTCGCCGCAGTATTCGGCACATTGGCCGCGAAACTCGCCCGCGCGCTCGGCCGTGAACCACGTGGTCGTCGGATGACCGGGCACGAGATCTTTTTTCCCGTGCATGTTTGGCACCCAAAAACTGTGGATCACGTCAGTCGACTGCAGCTCGAACTTCACCGGCTTACCAACCGGCACATGGATTTCGTTTGCCGTCGTCATGACTTCGCTCGGCTGCGGGTCTTGATATTCGATGTTCCACCACCACTGCTGACCGGTGATCTTGATGGCGAGGGCGTTCGGATCGGGCGTGGCGTAGATTTTATTGCCGGTGAAAAAATCGAGGACCAACAGCACAAACAGCGTCAACACCGTGAGCCCGACGCAGGTCCAGACCACAATACCGGTGCGGCGCTCCCTTGCGAGGAGCGGCGCGCGCATCACCTCCGACGCTTTGCCTTCCCGCGGGTTGCGTGTGTGACGCAGGATGGCAACGAGCAGAAAAATGGCGACGAGCGCGAAGATCGACACCGAGACCCAAAAGAAAATCCACCACAGATGCGCGATGTGCGCCGACTCGGCCGCGGCCGGATTAAGAGCCGATTGGGTGACGTCGCCGCCGTGGGTCATTGTGGCTGCTCAGCCGATTTCAGCCGTTCTTCGCGGCGAATTCATGGCAACGAAAATACGTAGAGGGTTCCACCTTTTGTCGTGACCTTCGGCAGATCTTTCATGGCGTTCGCAAAACCAAGCGCGGCGGTCGGGTCGCGTGCATCTAGATCGCCCGCGACAATCAGGCCAGCCCAGCCGCCGACGCCTGAGAGCACCGCCACGTATTGTTTACCGTCAGGTCCGCGGAACGTGGTCGGTTGGCCGATAATTCCTGAGCCGGTTTTAAATTGCCAAAGCACTTCGCCGCTCTTCGCGTTCACGCACTTGAAAGTGCCGTCCATCGTGCCGTAAAACGTGACGTCACCAGCGGTAGCGAGCGTGCCGCTCCAGACCGGGAACTCCTCTTCTATGCTCCAAGCTTTTTTCTTCTGTACCGGATCCCACGCGCAATATTCGCCGCGTTTACCGCCGCCGTTGGCGTACATCTTGACGTTCACGCCGAGGTAAGGTGTGCCTTCGATGTAACTTGATTCCACCGCTTCGTAATCCATTGCCAGGTTCTGGTGCGGGATGTAGAGCAGCTCGGTCCGCGGTGACCATGCACATGGCTGCCAATTTTTCGCGCCCGCCGCGGCCGGTGCGACATCACGCACGACTTTGCCCATCTGTGGCTTTTTCTCTTCGTCAAGAATGATGCGCCCAGTCTTAAGGTCGACCCCTTTGCTGGCGGTGACTCGGATGAACGGTGTGGCGGAAAGAACTTCGCCACTGGTGCGATCGAGCACGTAAACGTATCCATTACGCTGTGCGCTGATCAGGGTTTTGCGCTGCTGGCCGTGAATCGCGAGATCGACAACGATGTTTTCGTTCACGCCGTCGTGAGCGAATTCGTCGTGTGGGTTCCACTGGTAGAACCAGTGCGCCTGACCGGTGTCGGGATTACGTGCGAACACGCCGCAGGTCCATTTGTTGTCGCCGGCACGCAGTTCCGGATTCCACGTGCCGGGATTGGCAGTGCCGTAAAAAATCAGGTCCTGCGCGGCGTCATATGAGATCCAGCCCCAGACCGTGCCACCGCCGATTTGCCAACGCTCCGGCAGCCAGCTTTTCACACCCAGATCTTTGCCTTGATCGCTTGCGTAAAAAGGTTTGAACTCGGACCCGATCAGACAGTCGCTATCCGGGCCGGTCGAGTAAGCGCGCCAGACAATTTTGCCGTCATTGGCGCCGAGCGCGGTCAGCCAGCCGCGCACACCAAATTCACCGCCGGAATTTCCGACCAGCACTTTGTCGTGGACGACGAACGGCGCCATCGTCATTGTCTCGCCGCGACTGATCTCGCCGACTTTGGTTTTCCAAATCAGTTTGCCCATCGCGGCGTCAAGCGCGCAGACGTTATCGTCGAGCGTGTTGAAGAAGATTTTTCCTTTATCGAAGAAACAGCCGCGGTTTACCACGTCGCAACACGCCACACCCTGCGCCGCGGCGGCTGGTTCCGGTTCGAACTTCCATTTCACTGCGCCCTTCTTGTTCAGATCCAGCGCGTAGACAATGTTCGGATACGGCGTGACGATATACATCGTGTCAGCGGCTACGATCGGGGCCGCTTCCTGGCCGCGGTTCACGCCAGTCGAAAACGTCCATGCGATCCGCAGGTCCTTCGCGTTTTGCGTGTTGATCTGATCGAGTGCACTGAATCGCGTGTTCTCGAAATTTTTTGCCGGCATCGTCCACGCACCATCTTCTCCCAGAGAAGTAGATGGCGGCGCAGCTTCGTCTGCGTCTAACATGGGGAAGAAACAACACAGCAGTAACAGCGCAAAACTTGAACGGCATGAGAGGCGGCAGATCGCGCTCATTTCCATCGAACAAACGCACTTCCATCTCCACGCGGGCGTATGTTTGATGGTCGAATGTCTTCTGAACTCCGATGCCGAGTTGTCGCCGCATGTGCGCTTGGATTGCTGATCTCGAGCTGCGGCAGTTCTTCACAAGAGGCAGAGCAATCGGGTCAGATGCTCCGCTCCTGGATTCGAACTGTCGATCTCGCAGCTCAGCAGCACGTTGAGCATCGCGTCCCGGATCTTTATCTAAAGCAGTTACTCAAGAGTGCTGAGCAAGCGCTCAAACGGGAGCAGCGACAAATTCAGCAGCTAAGTGGTTCCGATCGTCAGCAGCTCGGTTCACTCGCGGATCAACTCGAAGGACGCATTCGGCAGGAGCAATTGACTCTGCACCCGCGAGTCCGTGCGCAGCGATGAAGCCGGCGCAGCTCCTGCAGATCGCACTCGGCGTCGTGACGAGCGTGGGCGGCTTTCTCGAGGTCGGGTCTATTGCCACCGCCGCGCAAGCCGGCGCGGCGTTTGGATTTCAGTTGCTCTGGCCGATCGCGCTGGGAACGCTCTGTCTCATCTTCCTCATTGAGATGTCAGGCCGTCTCGCCGCGGTGAGTCATCATGCTTTGCCGGCGGCTGTTCGCGAACGCTTCGGCTTTCATTTCTTTGCCGTGCCGTTGTTTGCCGAAACCGGCATCGATTTTCTCGTGCTCGCGTCGGAGATTGGGGGCGTGTGTTTTGGTCTGCAATTACTCACCGGTATCCGGTTCTTCTACTGGGCACTGCCGGTCGCCTTTGCAATCTGGGTGCTGCTCTGGCTCGGCACGTTCGGTCTAATCGAATACGGCGT
>DASQXY010000092.1:0-10483 GCA_035639455.1 Chthoniobacterales bacterium
CTCCGCTCGCGAAACGGTTAAAGATTGAGCCGCGGATTTCCGAGGCGTTCAATGAAGTCGAAATGGCGGACTGGACTGACAAAACGTTTTCGGAGTTAGACGGCTTGCCCAAGTGGCGGAACTGGAACGCGTTTCGCGGCAGCACGGCTCCACCAGGTGGAGAATCGATGCTCGATGTTCAGGCGCGCGTTGTCCGTCAGGTGTCTGAGCTGCGCGAGCGTCACGGTTGCGTCGCGATCTTCACTCACGGCGACGTCATTCGTGGCGCACTGGCGCACTTCCTGGGTTTGCATGTCGATCTGATGGCTCGATTCGAAATCGATCCTGGCTCCGTCAGCCTCGTGCAGGTTTACGACGCAGCTGTAGTTGTTCGTGTGGTGAATGCCAACACGACGACGAAATCGGTGTTGCCGCAATTGTTGAGTCAGTAGTTGCGCGGCGTCGATCCGCTGCGCTCCATCACATCGAGTACGGTTTCGGGTGCGACATCCTTTTGCAGCTCCGGCAGTTCGGGGTGTTTCGATGCTTCGACCTCAAGCTTTTCGGCGATCGCTTTCACCAGTGTAATCAACCGGGTCACCTCGTGCTCCGACAGAAGGCTAATCTGTAAATCGAGATCGGCGCGTTTATCCGCTTCGCGCGCCATTCGGTTTTGCGTAATGAGCACGAACGTAGAGAGAAAGATCGCTTCGACCGAAGCGAACATCGCGAGAATGACATACGTCCGGTCGAATTTTGGCAACGGTACGCCAGGAAGATTCATGATAATCCAGGCGCCAAAAACGACGATGTGGATGTAGACAAACGACATGCTCCCGGTGAACCGCGTGATCGTGTCGGCGATGCGCTGCTGCAACGGTTGAGTTGCTTCCCTCCGGCGCCGTCGTTCGAGCAACGTGTGGATGTTGCGCTCGACCACGCCCGCCAATGTTGATTGATCCTCAGCCATGTCGTCTCTTGTAATTCGCCGGTGGCGCAGACGAGGGATGGTTCAGGTTCCCCCCTTACGCGATTTGCTGCTTTTCCGGCGTGTCCTTTTTTGCGAACCTGCGCCGCGCGATGCTGGCGAAGATTTACTCGGCTGCGGTTTACGGTGTCGATGCTTACGAAGTCGAAGTGGAAGTAAACGGCGCGCATGGCGATCCGAAGATCTTCATCGTCGGTTTGCCGGATACCGCGGTGAAGGAAAGCTTGCATCGTGTGACCACCGCTGTGAACAACAGTGGCTATCGCTGGCCGCGCGGCCGCACGACCGTCAATCTCGCACCGGCTGACATCAAAAAGGAAGGACCGAGCTTCGATCTGCCGATCGCGCTCGGGATGATTGCAGTGACGGAGGAACTCAACAGTTCGCCGTTCGAAAGCTTCAGCTTCGTTGGCGAGCTCGCCCTTGATGGCGCGGTGCGGCCGGTCAAAGGCGTATTGCCGGTCGCGTTAGAGGCGCGCCGGCGCGGCAAGCGCGCCTTGTTTGTTCCGCAGGCCAACGCGCTCGAAGCCGCGATGGTCGACAAGATCGACATCTATGGCGTGCAAAACCTGCGGCAGACATTCGATTTTTTGCGCAGTGAAATCGCGCTGCTCCCAACGCGCGCCGATCTCACCAAGTTCTTCGCCACGCATCAGGATTACGATGTCGACTTCAGCGACGTGAAAGGGCAGGGGCACGTGAAGCGTGCCATCGAAGTTGCGGTCGCTGGCGGTCACAACATCCTGATGATCGGCCCGCCGGGCTCGGGAAAATCAATGCTGGCGAAACGCATCCCGACCATCATTCCGCCGATGACCCTCGATGAAGCGATCGAGACGACGAAAATCCACAGCATCGCTGGCCTGTTGAACGGCGAGCGCTCGTTCGTCGCGACCCGGCCATTTCGTTCGCCACATCACACCATCAGCGACATCGGTCTGCTTGGCGGCGGTACGTTTCCAAATCCCGGTGAAGTGAGCCTGGCCCATAACGGCGTGCTTTTTCTTGACGAACTGCCGGAGTTCAAGCGCTCCGCCCTCGAAGTTATGCGCCAGCCGCTGGAGGACGGCAAAGTGACCGTTTCACGCGCAGCGGGCAGCGTCACGTTCCCGAGTGAATTGATGCTCGTTGCGGCGATGAACCCATGCCCGTGCGGCTACTTCGGCGATCTGAAACGCGAGTGCCGTTGCGGGCCGCTGCAAGTGCAGCGCTACCGACAGCGCATTTCCGGACCGCTGCTCGACCGCATCGACCTGCACATTGAAGTGCCGGCAGTGGAGTATCGGGATGTCTCAAGCCAACGCGCCGAAGAATCTTCAGCTGCAATTCGCGAGCGCGTCGGCCACGCGCGTCAAATCCAACAGCAGCGTTTCGCTGCTGGCAACGCTAAAACCAACTGCAATGCCCGCCTGACTACCCGCCACCTGAAAGAATTTTGCCGACTCACTCAGGGTTCGCAGGACCTGATCCGTGTCGCGATGAACGAGCTGAACCTGAGTGCCCGCGCTTACGACCGGATCTTGAAAGTCGCGCGGACGGTCGCCGACCTCGATCACAAGACGGACATTTTACCGGAGCACGTCAGCGAAGCGATCCAGTACCGCACATTCGACCGCACACTCTGGGTCTGACTTCAGGTGAGCGGATCATCCACTTCGGTGGAGACAGTTGCTTCGCCGGCAGTTTGTTGCAGCGCCTGCTCAACGGCGCGCCACGCCAGCATGGCACATTTGACTCGCTGCGGGAATTTGCGCACACCTTGCATCAACTGGAGATCGCCGAGTTTACCCGCTTCGACGGCCGGTGTCTCGCCGTCGTTAGTCACGAGATCGCGAAAGGTGCGCAACATCGAGATCGTCTCGTCGCGGCTTTTGCCCTTGAGTTTCGTGGTCATCATTGAGGCCGAGGCTTGACTGATCGCACAGCCGTGGCCGGTGAATTTTATGTCGGAAAGCGAGCCGTCATCGCCGAAGCGAACCGCGAGATGAATTTCATCCCCGCACGCTGGGTTATCGCCGTGGACGACAACCGCGGCATCGGGCAGTTCGCCGAAATTCCGCGGCCGCCGCGAGTGGTCGAGAATGACTTCTTGATACAGCTCTTCCAGGTCCACGCTCATGAGAAAAAACGCACTGCATCCCGCATGATATCGATCATGCGGTCGACTTCTTCTTTCGTGTTGTAAAAATAGAAGCTGGCGCGCGTGGTTCCCGGCAGGTTGAACTTTCGCATTAACGGCTGGTTGCAGTGGTGGCCTCCCCGCAAGGCGAGTCCACGCTGGTCAGCGAACGTGGTCAGGTCGTGCGGGTGCGCCGCGTCCATTACAAAACCGACAATCGCACCGCGTTCACCCGTTGGACCGAGCAGGCGCATGCCGGGGACTTCGCTCATGCGTTCTACGGCATATGCAGTGAGTTCGGCATCATGCTTGAGGATCGCGGCGCGTCCGATGTTCTCGATATAATCGATCGCCGCTGCGAGGCCGATTGCGCCAGCGATATTCGGCGTCCCGGCTTCAAAGCGATGCGGCGCTTTTTTGAACAGACTCTTTTCCAATGTGACGCTGACAATCATCTCGCCCCCGCCGTGCCATGGCGGAATTGAGTCGAGAATGTCGGCGCGCGCGTAGAGCGCGCCGATGCCGGTGGGCGCGCACATCTTGTGCCCGGAGAAGACGTAGAAATCGCAGCCAAGCTTTTGGACATCGACAGGCATGTGCCCAGCGCTCTGCGCGCCGTCGACCAGCGTGAGGGCACCGACGGCGTGCGCCTGATCGCACAGCGCAGCCACGGGATTGATTGTGCCTAACGAGTTCGAGACATGAGTGAAGGCAAAGAGCTTCACTTCAGGCGTGAGTAGCGATCCAATCTGATCGAGCGCGAGTGTCCCCTGTCTGTTCACCGGCACAAAACGCAAGCGCGCACCAGTGCGCTCGGCCAGCAACTGCCACGGCACTAGATTGCTGTGGTGCTCCATCTCCGTCAGCAAGATAACGTCACCAGCCTCAACGAATTTTCCGCCCCAGGCTTGTGCCACCAGGTTAATGCCCTCGGTCGTGCCACGCATGAAGACGATTTCGTCCGCTGTCGCTGCGCCGATGTAATCTGCGACCCGTTGGCGCGCCGCTTCGTAGGCGGCGGTCGCTCGCGCGCTCAATTCATGCAGAGCACGATGCACGTTGGCATTATCGTGCTCATAATAGCGGCGCATCGTCTCGAGCACCGGCCGCGGCTTTTGCGTGGTCGCAGCGTTATCGAAATAGATCAGCGGCTGGCCGTGGATCTTCTGGCGAAGAATTGGAAAATCCTGGCGAACCGTCTCCCAGTCACGGCGCTGTCGGGCCACTTGGTGCACACGTAAAGTTTGCGCCGGCTCGGCTCGCGCGCCACTCATGTTTTTTGACAGAGTCGAGTTGTGTCCTCACCTCAATCCTCTCTCTGAGAGGAGGTGGAGGCGAAAGCGCCGGGTGGCGGCACCTCCTTAGTGATGCGCACCGCAAAATTTGGCGCGAACATAATTCTTTGCGGTGAGCAATTTGGTAAAGGAGTTGCTTGTTGTGCGAAGTGGAAATCCGATGAAGCTTTGAATCCGGCGGTGCGGTTGAACGCATCCCACTGGTGAAAGTCAAAGCCCCTATGAAACCGATCTCCAGCTTCAGCAATGACTGCGCGGGCACGGCTCGACGCTCGCCGCGTTTTCCCTTAACCAATTGCTATTACCAGCCGCCATCAAATTTCGGTTTTGGCGGCGGCCATTGCGCGCCGCGTTCTTCATTTCGGAATATCAGCCGCGATTACTTTCGAGACGAAGCGCCTTACCATTTCGCCGCCGAAGCGGCGCTTTTTGCTGCGATGATTATCACTGCTGGCAGCGCAGTGGCGATCGGCACGATGGCGGCGATCGATTTTCTGCGCGCGCTTGGATATCTCTGAGACCAGGCGCGCCGCTCCGGATGAACAACGGCGCGCTGTCACGGCTCTTTGCATCGACCATAATCCTGCTCGACGCGTGCAGCGGCGGGATTAAACAGCCGTTTGAACAAACAAGCGACGTTTCCTACGTCGTCGACTCGTCGGTCAACTTCAGTGTTACGAGCCGCGACGGGACGATTCGCATCTACGGCTCGGACTTGCCGGAGCTACGTGTACACACAGTGAAGAAAGCGTACTCCGCGGCGCGGCTGGAGAAGATCGTGCACAAAATTGTGGCGGCAACAGACTCCATCTCCATCACAACTGAGTTTCCGCCGGGGCCGAAGTGGAGCTGGGAAGATCGTTCCGGTACGGTCGATTACACAATCATTCTGCCCCAAGCGGCCACGATCACGCGCGTCGAGCTCGACCATGGTGAAATGCTGATCGAAGGAATTCGAGAGGGCGCGGTGCACGCGCGCCTAGGCAGCGGACTCATGTTCGTGCGCAACTGTTTTAGTGATATGCAGGTCGATGTGACCGCCGGAAATCTGACGTTGAGCTATGATTGGTGGGAGCAGATCCCGTTCACGGCCGCAGCCACTGTGCACAAAGGAAATATCTGGAGCTTTATTCCTGGCGATGCGGCTTTCCACCTTGTCGCCCAATCGCCGAGTGGGCGGATCAGCAATGATTTTTCCGAAAAAGAGGAGCGCCGGCCAGGACCGCTGCGGAAGATCGACATGATCGTGCAGGCCGGCGATCGCACCAGCTTGAGCATTCGAGCGGAAAACGGGAATATCAGGATTGCGGAAACGAATCCGTAGGTATGCCGTCATTCGACATCGTCTCAGAAGTCGATAAGCAAGAGGTCGACAACGCACTGAATCAGGCGCGGAAAGAACTCGTGACGCGGTTCGATTTGAAAGATGCGAAGACCGAGATCGTTCAGGAGAAAGACAAAATCGTGCTGACGGCAGGTGACGCCGCGCATTTGCAAAGCGTGCGCGAGATCGTAATCGGCAAACTATCAAAACGCGGTGTCGACCTTCGCAATATCGAGCAGATTGCGCCGGAGATCTCCTCGGTCGGGCATGCACGGCAGGAGTTGAAAATCCGGCAAGGGCTCGAAGGAATCAAAGCCAAAGAGATTATCCAAGCGATTAAATCCGCGGACTTCAAAGTGCAGAGCCAATTACAAGATCGACAAATCCGCGTGACCGGGAAAAAGAAAGATGATTTACAAGCGGTCATTCAGTTCGTGCGCAGCCGCGACTTCGGCGTGGCGACGAACTTCAGAAATTTCAGAGATTAATTGGGTGCGCCGCGAGCTTGGCGCTCGCGAATTGATCGGACACGTAAGAGCGGACGTTGCGCGGTCAACCGCCCTGCACCGGAGGCATCACCGCAATTTCCTCGGCTGCATGCAACTTGTGGGCGCGGTCCACGAACTCCATGCCCGCCCCGGTGAGAATGGCTTTATCGTGAGCACGTAACACCGGGAAGCGCTGGTACAATTCCGTGAGCAGATCGGCCACTGTTGCGCCTTCGGCAAGCTCCACGTCGAGTTGCGACGCGCCGGCGAGATTGCGCAGGTGTGAAAACAATTGCACGCGCACTTTCATGCGACTGACGAGCTAACTAGGCCACCGCTGCTGCGAAAGATCAACGCACGACCCAATCGCTAAGCAGTGATAAGCTCACGCAACCCATGACCATAAGACACGAACAAATCGAGGTCCGGACGAACGGAAAAGCTACTTACGAGATCACGGACGAGATCCAGCGCAAGATCGAGAAGTCGGATGTGCGGAACGGTATCGTGACGGTGTTCGCGCACCACACGAGTTGCAGTCTCATCGTAATGGAGAATGCGGATCGCACGGCCCGGCAGGATCTGCATGAATTTTTCGAGCGCCTCGTGCCGGAAGACACTGATTTCTTTGTGCACACCGCTGAAGGCGGAGACGACAGTACCTCGCACATTCGCATGGTGCTTACCGGAACGAGCGAAACGGTTCCGATCGTAAATGGGAAGATGCAGCTCGGTACGTGGCAGGGCATCTTCTTGTTCGAGCATCGTCGTGCACCGCACCGGCGGAAGATCTCGCTGATGATGATTGGCGACTGATTGTAGCGGCGGTCTACCGCCAGCTGATCAAATTTCGGCCCTTCGAGAGCGCCGCTACAGAAAATCATACATCCGACTCAGCAGCCGTAGCGACTTTTCGTTAGGCAAGACGGATTGCTTCATCTGATTCATCACGTAGGCGAAGCTCAGCTTGTGTTCGGGATCAGCGAACGCGTGGCTGCCGCCGGCGCCCGGATGTCCAAATGAAGTGGTCGATGTTCCGAAGATACGTCGCCTGGCCTGCTGCGAGTCTTTCATGAATCCGGCAGAGAACGCGGTTCGCATTTCGAAGACGCGATCCATACCGTCGGACAGCGTTCTCGTCATCCACCTCAGCGTTGCTTCGGTGAAGAAGCTCCGGCCTTGCATCGAGCCGCCATTGGCGAGCAGGGCGTAGAATTTTGCGAGCGAATGGGCGTTGCCGATACCGCCGAATGAAACAATCGTCTGCGCGCGCACTGCGGCTCGATTCATCGCGCTGACAGCGTGCAATCCGGACGGTGAAGTGAACGCTTTGCGGGCGAGCGTTCCCGGTATCGTCAAATCGGCATAGAATTGCTTCGGCTCGGGCGGTTTGCCGGTTTTGGCGGCATACATTGTGGCAACGCGCGGATTCTCGTCATGAGGTAAACCGATCCAGAGATCGAGCGCGAGCGGTTCAGCGAATGTTTTCCGCCAATATTCTGCCACAGACGTGCGTGCAATGCGCCTGACGAGCTCATCGAGCAGAAAACCGAAGGTGCGCGCGTGATAGCCGTGTGCGCTGCCCGGCGGCCACAGCGGCTTTTGCAGTTCCAGGGCACGAATTATTTTTTCATAATCGAGTACATCAACCTGCCGATCTAAGGCGCAGAGGCCGGCTTGATGCGACAGTAATTGCGCGAGCGTGATACGCTCTTTGCCAGCCTGTGCGAACTCAGGCCAGAACTCTGCCACGCGCTCGGCAATGTCGATGCCGTGTTCCTGCAGGACGTGCAACAGACACGCGCTGCCGAGTCCTTTTGTGGCGGACCAGATCAGGACAAGGGTGTCGGCCATCCATGGATGTTCGCGCCGCGCGTCTTTAAAGCCGCCGTAAAGATCGAGAATGACTTTGCCGTTTTGCCAAATGGAAACGGCCGCACCGAGCTCGCCGAATTTGACGAAATTTTCCTGAAAGAGCGGCTCGAGTCCGGCGCCAAGCTTCGCCGCGTTCAAGTCCATGAATGAATGCTGTAGAGCCCGCTGCCTCAGCGGCAACAATCAATTTGGCTAGCATCTGCCGCCGAGGACAATGGCGGCTACAAGCTTAGATCAATTCCTGAACCGATTTCAGGTCCGGGTCGCGTTTGGCAATTTCGCGAAACGCCGGCTCCATTTTGAAACTGGTGAGCAAATGCACCTGCGCTGATTTTGGATCGCCCAGCAGTGCATCATAGCAACCCATATTGTAGTAGTAGATGGGTTCCTTGAGCAGGGCGACCGGACCTTTGAGCAAAAGCTCCTTGGCTTTGGCCGTTTTGCCGAGCTCATGCAAACAAAAACCGGCGTGTAAAAAGCCTGCGCTGCACTCGGGCGCTACCTGACACAGCCTGCGGCTGACCACCAGCGCGCGCGCCCATTGTTTCTCGCGCATCAGATGGTGGAGGCGCAGTTGTAGAACTTCGGGGCGCTCTTGGTCGGCTTTGTCGATGGCGTTGAGCTCAGCGAGCGATTCGCGCTTCATGCCTAGCTCGGCATAACCGCACGCAGCCCGGAAGCGCCATTCGAATTTCACGCCCTTCCGCTTAAGCAGAGAGCTTGCCAAAAGGCTGTGTCCGGGATCGTTGACGCGCTGCTGCGGCCAGCCACCGCCGCTACAGCAGACAGTGTAGCGCAGCCGCTGCGATTGCGGCAGGCGTTCCGGCTGCTCTACAAAAGCAATTCTTCGAGTTCGCCCAGCCGAGTTTCAAAAAGCTGAAGTGTACTCTCGATTGGCGCTGGCGTGCTCATATCGACGCCAGCAGCTTTGAGCGCGTCGAGCGGAAACTTGGAGCCGCCGGAACGAAGAAAATTCAAATAAGTTTCGACGCTGCCTGCCTCAGCTGCGAGCACACGCTGGGCGAGTGCGACCGCAGCCGAGAGGCCAGTCGCGTATTTGTAAACGTAGAATGCGCTGTAAAAATGCGGGATGCGCAGGCACTCGAGATCGAGCTGCGGATCGAGCACGAAGTTCTCCGCAAAATAGCTGGCGAGCAGTTTGTGATATTCGGATTTGAAGACTTCGAGCGTGAGCGCATCACCGCTTTCCTCGATGGCGTGAATCAGGCGCTCGAATTCGGCGAACATCGTCTGGCGAAATAGCGTGCCCCGGATGTCGTCGATCTCCCGGTTAATAATGTAAGCGCGCATTTTTAGATCACTCGTCTGCTGCAAAAGGTGATGCGTGAGCAGCTCCTCGTTAAAGGTGGACGCGACCTCGGCGAGAAAAATCGGGTACTCGTAATCCTGATACGCCTGCGATTTTTGCGAGAACCAAGTGTGCATGGAATGCCCGGCCTCGTGCGCAAGTGTGTAAACGTCGGCGAAAACGTCCTCTTTGTAATTCATCAGGATGTAAGGCGGCGCACCGTAGCTGCCGGAGGAGAACGCGCCGCTGCGTTTCGCTTTCGTTTCGTACCGGTCACACCAACGGCCGCGCAGGCCATCAGCTAAAACATCAACATATTCGTTGCCCAGTGGCGCCAGCGCGGCCAGCACAGTCTCGGCCGCTTGTTCGAACGTGACGTGTGTCTCGACGTCGGGGACGAGCGGAACGTAAGTGTCGTAATGATGGAGTTCGGCAAGGCTAAGCGCACATCGGCGTAACTCAAAATAGCGAAACAGAGGCGAAAGATTGGCGCGGACCGAGCTGATCAATCGGTCATAAACGGCTGCTGGAACCTGATCGGGAAAGAGCGCCGCCTCGAGCGCCGACGCATAGTTTCGCGCACGCGCGCGAAACACATCTGCCTTGACCGAGTAGGCGAGCGCAGTGGCAAGGGTGTACTGGTGGTCCTCGAACTCGGCATAGAACTGGTGAAAGGCGCGCCGCCGCAGCTCGGGATCGCGTTTTACCAGAAATGAACTCAACGAGCTTTGAGTTAGCGGCCGTACGCGACCTGCTTCATCAGCGAGCGTGCCGAATTTCATATCGACGTTCGTCAGCTGTGAAAAAGCATCGTCATAGCCGCTGAGCGCGACGTTGCCGAGCGCGAGCAGCCGTTCCTCCCTTTGTGAGAGTACATGCGGCTTCAGGCGGCGAATTTTGTGCAGTTTTATCCGCCATTGTGAGAGCGCTGGGTCAGCGATGAATTGCGCGAAGCGTTCGTCGTCGATCGCTTGCATCTCGGGGATAATAAACGCGCTCGCTTCACCGATTAGCGTCACCAAGTTTTGGATTTGGCCGACGCGTGCGAGGTATTCGGCATTAGCGCTGTCTTCAGCGAGCTGTAATGAAGCGAAGTGATAGAGCCG
>DASQXY010000093.1:0-3561 GCA_035639455.1 Chthoniobacterales bacterium
ATTTGAGCAGCTTGACGTTGCGCACCCGAGTCGGCGGTCGCAGGTGATACATGATGGAGTACGCCTCGTTAAAGCCCTCGGTCGTGACGACGTGCTCGTAATAGATCCCCTCATTCTTGTAACCAGGACCGGCGCCGTCGCGATGGAACCAGATATGATGCTTGCGCGGCATCTCGCCAAGTTTTTGGTAATACGGCATTGTTTAGTCCTCCTAAAATGTCATCCCGAGCCGAGTCGAGGGACCTCTTAGTACTCGCGAGCGAAGCGAGCCGTGGAGATCAATGAGAGATGTTTCGACTTCGCTCAACATGACAGTAGTTACAGATTCCCGCGCGCGGCCTGTTCGCGCTCGATCGCCTCGAACAGCGCTTTGAAATTGCCTTTGCCAAAGCTCTTCGCGCCTTTGCGTTGAATGATTTCGAAGAACAACGTCGGCCGGTCTTCCACAGGCTTCGAGAAGATCTGAAGCAGATAACCTTCGTCATCCCGATCGACCAGAATCCCCAGCCGCTTCAGCGCGTTCAGCTCTTCATCGATATGGCCGACGCGGTCGAGCAACGTGTCGTAATAGGTCGATGGCACCTTGAGGAACTCGAGCCCGCGATTTTGCAGATCGGTCACTGTTTCGATGATGTTGTTCGTCGCCATCGCGATGTGCTGCACGCCTTCGCCATCGTAGAACTCGAGATATTCTTCGACCTGCGATTTCTTTTTCCCTTCCGCCGGCTCATTGATCGGGAACTTCACGAACCCGTTCCCGTTCGCCATGACCTTGCTCATGAGCGCCGAGTATTCGGTCGAAATGTCCTTGTCATCGAACGTGAGGATGTTCCGAAAGCCCATGACTTCCTCATAAAATTTCACCCACGGGTTCATTTGGTTCCAACCGACGTTACCGACGCAATGATCGACATGTTGCAGCCCGGTTTCGTTCGGCCGATAGGCCGAGTCCCACTTCACGAATCCAGGCAGGAACGGGCCGGTGTAATCGTCGCGCTCGACAAACAGATGCACGACCTCGCCGTAGGTGTGGATCCCGCTCATGACTACTTTGCCGTGCTCGTCCTTCAAGGTTTTTGGCTCGAGATAGCTTTTGCCACCGCGCTTAGTTGTTTCCTCCCACGCTGAGGTCGCGTCCTTCACCGTCAGCGCGATCACCTTGACCCCGTCGCCATGTTTGTAGAGGTGATCCGCAATAGCGTTATTGGCGCGGATCGGAGTCGTCAACACGAACGTGATCTTGTTCTGGCGGATCGCATAGCTTGCGCGGTCTTTTACGCCGGTTTCTGGGCCCGAATACGCGAGGCTCTGAAAACCAAGCGCCGTCTTATAAAAATGCGCCGCCTGCTTGGCGTTACCGACATAAAACTCGATGTAATCGGTGCCCTCGAGCGGCAGGAAATCTTCCTGCGCCGCCGGAGCTTTCCTTGGAGCAGCAACCGTTATTGGCATAGTGACCTCCGCTTCTGTCGCGCTGCGCGCGCTATCTAACTATAAGATCGACAGGCAACCGTCGCAAGGACGCCAGGCTCAGTGTTTCGCTGTATCCACGGGCTGCGATCTCGCTTTAGCACCCGCTGCGCACGCGCGGATCGCTGGGTCTTTCGATGCGAGCGACGCGACGATTTCCTCGAAACGCGGGCCGCTGCGCAGCGGATCAAGAATCGGATTCACGCTGAAGTGAAAAGCGAACCAGTTATGCTCCTGGAGCATTTTAGGGAACCAGGCAAACGCTTCGTCGATGTTGCCTCGGCGCACGTGCGCGAACACGTACTCTGCGGCCGGCACGTACTCGCCCAGTCCTCGTTTGTGGTCGAGCTGTTCCAGTCGCCGCTGAGCGAGTGTGCGGACCGCGTCATTGAACCCGGCAGTGGCAAATACCTGTTCGAGGACTGCGGCATCTTCGGCATGGCCGCTCAGACGCAATCCTGCGCACCATTGGGTGATCGCTTCGTGCAACATGCCCTTTTTCTCGCAGGCATCGCCAAAGTATTCATGGGCCGGCGCGTAATCGGGATAGATGTCCAGCGTTTCAGCGTAATGCCTGATGGCGCGGTCATAATCGCGCAGGAAATGGAACATTCGTCCGCGATGAAGAAGTAAGCCCGGAAAGAATGGATCGAGCAGCGCCGCCCGATCGAACTCAGCGATTGCTTCCTCCGGCCGCCCGAACAAGGCAAGACAAAAGGCATAATGATGCGGTATTTCGCCGGAATTTGGATCCAATTCCTCGCCGCGACGGAAGGCGCGCTCGGCGGCCGGCCAATTGCGCTTATAATACAGTTCCACCGCTGCCAGCAAGTTGTAGGTTGGAGGGAAGGTGTCGTCCAGGGCGAGACTTTTACGCAACGCCGCTTCGGCGGGCGGCCAGTGTTCGTCCGGAGAGAAAAAGCCATTCACTGCCCCAAAGGCATGATAACCACCCAATCCCATGTGAGCCGGCGCATAAGAAGGGTCGAGCGCAATAGCCTGTTCGAAGTATTCCCGCACGCGCTCATAACCCGGAGCAAAGAAGTTTTTCCACTGGTGGCGCCCTTTCAAATAGAGCTGGTGCGCTTCGAGATTTTTGGTCGGACGCGAGGTGATGGCGTGCCGTTCCGCGGTGGTCAACTTCGCCTGCAGCGAATCGGCGATCCTCGACGCGATCTCGCTTTCGACAGCAAAAATATCATCGAGTTGTCGATCGTAGCATTCGGCCCAGAGATGCGCGTGACTTTGCGCGTCGATTAGTTGGACATGAACCCGCACGCGATCGCCAGCTTTGCGTACACCGCCTTCGAGAATGTTTGCGACGCGAAGTTGCTTGGCGATGTCGATGATCGGCTCTGCCGTGTTTTTGTAACGTTGCGTTGATGCGCGCGAAATCACTTTCAAGTCACCAATGCGCGATAGCCGTGTGAGGATTTCTTCCTGGATGCCGTCGGCGAAATAAACGTTCGCTTTGTCTTCGCTCAGATTTTCAAACGGCAAGACGGCGATCGACTTTTTCGGAACGGATGGAGCGCCGATGTCGTTCTTGCGTTCGACTTGTCGATCGGTGCCATGGGTGATCGACTGCGCAACATCCACATCTTCGGTGCGTTTGAGTCCTTCCGGTGTCAGTTCAAACGCCCACGCAAAAATCAACGCGACCGGAAATCCAATCACCAGGAGGGCAACGACCAGACGGATGACCCAGTTCGGGATTTCGAAGAAGGGAAAAACTTGCGTCGCGATTTGAATCAGCAGCCACGCCACGATCGCATACGCAACGGCGACCTTGTAAACATTCCGCCGCTTCAGCTCGCCGAAAAAATTCCGCGGGTTCATTTCACGTCGCAGATTTACCTCGATGTGGCTTGTTTGGGCGCGGTGCCTGCGAGTTTTTGAAAGCGCGGATCGTTGCGGAGCGGATCGAACATGGGATCGAGCCGGAGCAGCGCAGGAGTGAGCGGTATAGCTTCAGCCAGCACGCCTGCATACGGTATGGAAACGAGTTTCTGTAGGGTGGCGATCGCGCGGTCGCGCTCACCCATTTGCGCGCACACGCGCGCAAGAACCTCAACAGCATCAGGACCATCT
>DASQXY010000094.1:0-4925 GCA_035639455.1 Chthoniobacterales bacterium
CAAACTGCGGGTGGCTCCGCAGAGCTCGCGCGTCCCGATAGCAGAGAAGAAAATCATTGCGGGTAATGCGCAGCCCGTTGACTCGTGCATAGAGAGGCGGCGGCTGATTGTTCCAGCGGCACAATTCCTCAGCGGCTTCGATTCCAAAGCATCGTTGCCAGCGCGTGATCAAAAATTCCGGATGTGAACTGCGAATCGCCAGCGGCTGGGTGCTGGCTTTTGCCTGCAGCTCATGCTTTCGCCGGCCTGCCGTTCGCAAAATCGCGTTGACGAAAGCCCGTTCCATTTTGTCTGTGGTCAGCGCAACCGTTTCGTTGACCGCAGCATGTTCCGGCGTTTTCAGGACCAAAAGCTGGTACAAACCAAGCCTGAGGACATCTCGAACATCGATACGAACGTGAGCGCGCCGTAAACAGCCAATCCAAAAATCCAGCAGAGTCGCATTGCGGAGGACCCCGTAGAATAATTCCAAAGCAAAGGCCCGGTCTGGCGGCGAAAGCTCAGCCTTCGTGAGCAGGTTCGCAGCCACTGCATCGGCGAGAACACGCTGCGTTCGCCAAGCCCGGAGCGCTGCCAAGGCGATCTGTCGCGCGGTCCGCTCTGAGCGTTGTGCCGGCCGTTGTCGGTCAGCGGGGAGTGATCTTGGCACGCCCAATAGAGTAATAAGCAAACCCAAGTTCAGCCATTGTGCCCGGGTCAAACAGATTACGCCCATCGAAGACGAGCGGCGTGCGCATCGATTCCTTGATCGCCGCAAGATCGACGTTCGCGAAGTCGTTCCATTCGGTCGCGAGCACGAGAGCCTCGGCGTCTTGCACCGCTTCAAGCGCGGAATTTGCGAACTGTGCGCCGGCGATGATTTTCAGCTCGCGCGCTTTTTGCATTCCTTTGGGGTCATAGGCCGTCACGTGCGCGCCTTCGCTCAACAGTTTCTCGACTAACTCGATCGCGACGGAAGAACGCACGTCGTCTGTGTCCGGCTTAAAGGTAAGTCCCCAAACCGCGATTTTCTTTTCCCGCAACACCCAAAGCGTATCGCGGATCGTTTTGAGAAAGCGCTCCTTTTGCGCGGTATTGATGCGCTGTACTTCGCGCAGGAGGTTGAACGGAACACCCAGTTGCTCGCTGATATTGACGAATGCGGCGATGTCCTTTGGAAAACATGAACCACCATAGCCGATACCGGCATTGAGAAAGTCACGCCCGATACGGCGGTCCATCCCGATACCGTCCGCGACTTTTTCCACGTCGGCGCCACTCGCTTCGCAGATCGCCGAAACAGCATTGATGTAGGAGATCTTCAAAGCGAGAAATGAATTTGCGGCGTGCTTGATAAGCTCAGCGCTGTTGATGTCCGTTACCAAGATGGGTGCCATGAACGGCTCATAAATCTTCTTCATCAAGTCGACGGCGTGCTCGTTTTGGGCGCCTATCACGATGCGGTCTGGGTTCATTAGGTCGCGCACCGCGCAGCCTTCCCGCAGAAACTCAGGGTTACTGACCACGTCGAAGTCGGCCCCGTGGCGGCTGTAGCGCTTGATCGATTCAGCGACCTTTTCGCCGGTTTTCACCGGCACGGTACTTTTATCGACGATCACACGGTAACTGGTCAGCACGCCGGCAATTTCGCGCGCCACTTTTTCGATGAAGCTAAGGTCGACATCTCCATTCGGCTGCTGCGGCGTGGGCACGGCAATGAACACGACTTGGGATTTTGCGACACCTTGTTCGATGCTGCCGCTGAAGTGCAACCGGTGCGCGGAGACGTTGCGATGGATTAGCTCCTCGAGCCCGGGCTCGTAGATCGGCACCTTGCCGGCTCTGAGCGTTTCTACTTTGCGCGTGTCGTTATCTACGCAAATGACGTTATGACCGACATCGGCAAAACACGCGCCCGTGACCAAGCCGACATATCCCGAACCGATGATGGACAGATCCATAACGACGTTGTGGAGTCAGTCGAGCTAAGCTCGCGGCGGCATTGTCAGGCTCACCTTTACATCCCGCGGGACGCTCATTGGCCTTGACCGCCCGGATCGAAATTCAGATCAAACCCAAACTTCGGAAACGCCTTAAGTGTGAACGTGAAGAGCACGCCGTACTCATTGACACCAGCGTTGTCGCGGACAATCGCACCTAGCGAAGCGACCCAGTTGCTCAAATCGCGATAGACAGAGTAACGTTGCTCTTCCAGCACACCGGTGGCTTGCTCATACATCTCCTCCACGCCTACGCCCCAGTTATCGTTCAATCGGTAGTAACCGCCGAATAGGAACAAGCTACTGTCGTCGAACGATGGATTGTCGTACAAATAACGGTGGCCGAGGCTCAGTTGTAAGTTCGAAACCGGCTGCACGCGTACAAGGGTGTTTACTTCGGTAAAGCCTTTGTCGAAAGCGGGCACTTGCGAATTAATGACCAATGCAATCCACGGCAACGGGGCAAAGCGAATACTGTTGAACAGATTTGAATAAGGCGTGCGATCGTAAGGATCATCGAAATTGATGTCCAAAGCGGTATCTAATTCGAACCAGGTGATGGTGTTATCGTCGCGGCGCGTGTCGAGTCGGTTACGAACACCGATACGCCAAACAGTCCAATCGGCGATCGAGTCAATTGGAGTAAACTGCGGAAAATCGATTGCCCGCATCTGGGTCGACGGCTCGAACCTGTCAAATTGCAGAACTGCGGCCGGATCCACTCCGTGCTCTGAGACATAGGAAAAATCGGTGAACGGCTGAATGATGTGAAGGAGACCATCCAACCCAAACGTGCGACTCTGGACCTCGTCCCACGTCCGAGAGATCTTAAACGATGCTTCCACTCCGCTATCAAAGACAGTGCGGAACGCATTGCCCCCGAATGCAATCGGGTGCGCGAGCTGTGGTTCCGGCAAAATAAAATCGGGCAGGAACGGATTCGTATTCTCCGGGAAAACCGCGTGTCCGAGGTCCCGCGTCTCGGTGTAGTAGGTCCCGCGAAACCCGACGCGAGGCACGATCGAGAGCCAGCCGAAATAGGTGTTGGGCAAAACCAACTGGTGAAACGTATCGAAGCGGTTGGCACCGTAGCTTTCGAAGCCTGAGCCGTTGGGAAATTCCCGGCGTAAATCAGCAAAGCCGGTTTCGCCTTCGTAGAAAATCGGTCCGCCGAAGAGCGCGTGTCGTTTAATGTCGAGGGTGATTTCAGGTAATCGCTCGGTTTGTTCAAAGAAATCGTTGGCTTGGAAGCGCGCTATAGCCGTGAGCGTGTAAAACGGGTCGGTTTTAGCAAGAGCGATGACGTTGTCTGGTTGAGGATCGACACGGAACTCGCTCTGGTAAAAGTCTTGCATGACGAAGGGATCGCTGAGCTTGGTCATATTCACGATACCGTAAATATCAGGCGTGAACTCAGTGCGATCCTGGAGTGTGACGCGGTATCGTCCAGTCGGCACAGAGCCCCGGGGCAGCGTAGTGCGATTGATGAGCGGATTTTGATCTTGCAGATAGTAGGTCTTGAGCTTGGCCCAACTGCTCTTGTTTTTGCCGTAATCCGTGTCTGCTTCAAAACCGATCGCGACGCCGCGGCGCGTACGGTAATCCAGTCGAACGCGCCCTTTGATCTTATCGGTGATTGGGAATGTCACTTCGCTCAGCAGCGACATTCCCCACGAACTTAGAAAAGCAGGCGAGACGGTAAAGCTGAACGCGTCATTGAGTGATTGATATAGATAGGGCCACCAGAAGATCGGGACCCGGCCGACATACAACGTTACGTTTTGAAATATGACCCGATCCTTTTCGTACACACGAATGGTGCGCGCTCGCAGGTGGAAATCCGGATTTGGGGAATCATCGGTGGTGAATGTGCCGTGTTCGATGCGATAACTGCTCTCGGACATTTCCGTTACATTTTCCCCGCTGAAGAAGTAAGGCAGCGATTCAGTCCGCGCGTTAGTGGCGCGAATCTGTTTTGTGTCGAGATTGTAAACGGCACGTTCCGTCAGGTACATGCTAAGCCCGCGATAGACGCGGACATTGCCTTCAGCCAGAACCTCATGTGTGTGTGAGTCATAACGGGCATAATCAGCGTAGATGTCCGTATCAGCTATATGGATGGCAACGTTCTCGCGCGCGATCGCAACTCCATCTTCGTACCGAGTCTCTCCGCTTGAGGTGATTTCGATCGGCGCGTTTTCCGGAGTTTTGATCGCTGCGCATGCCCAGCTTGGCGCCGCCAGTAGTACAAAAATCAACCAGCCCCACGTCCGCATGCGCCGAGGCCGAAGGTACCGAACGGCTGCCACCTTGCAAAGGCAAAACCCCAAACGTGGATGCCCCGTGCTGTGCAGCTTTAGCGGCGCCGCAGCCGAGCGCCACCGGCTTGCCGGTTCAACCCGCAACTCAGCACGAGCGCCTGGTCATGGTCCAGTTTCGTAATTCCATTTGGAACTCGCACACCCGGCTGTTTTGACGCATGCAGGAGCGGTGGAATTTGGCCATGCGCCAATGCTTGCGCTGCGACGATGATCTGCCAGATCGCGCTCGCTCCAACACTCTCACCCAGGGCCGGTTTAACCGTGTAGACTAAGCCATCGGCTACGCTCTCCCTGATCGCGCCCGCCTCGGCTCGATCGACGAATGTCCCGTTTGCACTCGCCACAACAAGTCCAATATCGCCGGCTGTGAGATCGAGAATGATCTTGCGCAGAAGCTCCGTTGATTCTCGCCAACTTCGATAAGCCCCACCCGAGCTGGTCGCCTCCAGCATAACTGAAGCGTCGCGCGCGAGTAGGACAGCTCCTGCGCCTTCACTCAGAACGGTTCCGCGGGTGGTCTTGCCGAAAACCTCGAGTGGAGGAGAACTCCGCAGTAGTCGGCAGCGCCAGTATGCGTCACACAAAAGCCAGTCTACTTCTTCCGTGCCGACCACCAGACAGTAGT
>DASQXY010000095.1:0-2229 GCA_035639455.1 Chthoniobacterales bacterium
AACGGTCACGTACTGGAATGCGTTCGTCGCCAATCTCGAATTGCACGGCGTTGGCTCATTCTTCGACGAACGCCTCGACAACATCAACCAGTTTCCAATTGCGGCCAAAGCCGGCTTCGGCCATCTCTCCACCGATCCCGATAAAGACCAAATCACCAGCAAACTTCCTGCGCTCCATTTCTATCAACTGGCGCTGCCCGCCGCGAAACCGCGACCCGGTGTCGACTTCGATGTGGAAGCCGCCGAGCGTGGCGACGAACTCTTCAGCGGGAAAGCCAACTGTAACAGTTGCCATCGCGAACCGCTCTGGACCGAGCCGGGGTGGAATCAACACACGCCCGAGGAACTGAAAATCGACAGCTTCCAAGCCAACCGCTCGCCAGGCCATGCTTACCGGACAATGAATCTGGCCGGCATCTTTGTGCGCGAACGCGGCCTGTTCATGAAGGCTGAGAACAAAGGCCGCTTCTACCATGACGGCCGGTTCAAGACACTGCTCGACACCGTCAAGAGCTACAACCAGCGATTCAATCTCGGCCTCACTGAACAGGAAAAAGCCGACTTGGTTGAATACCTGAAGTCACTCTGAGGCGATTAAACCTCGTTTAACCAGGCACCGATTGTCGTTCATAGGACGCCTGCCGGTAAGCGTTCACTGTCGTCACGTCCGGCGTCGGCGGGGCGCAGCGCGAGGGCGGCCCGATCGAGGAGATCCGGCCAGGCGATGTCGTCTGGTCCCCGCCTAACGAGAAGCATTGGCATGGCGCTACGCCGACAACCGCAATGACACATATTGCCATTCAAGAGGCGCTCGACGGAAAGACGGTCGATTGGATAGAAAAGGTTAGCGAGGAACAATATCGGAGAAGTTGATAACTGGTTGTTGAGAGTTGAGGCGCTGAAAAGCTGGAGGTAAATAGGGAGTTACGTCTCCGGCAGAGCTTCGGCGTGGCAAGCGCTCACCCGTCTCCCCGTAGCAAAGCGAACGAGGAACGTCCAAGGCCGAATTCAAGGCGTGACGAGCCAGCGACGAATAGCATCAGCGCTAATCGCGCAGTGTCGTTTATGTCTTAGGAAAACATGAAAGCAGGAAGGCGATTGGTTTCATTCCTAGATCCCTCGTTTCCTTAGAGATGTGCGGTTAACGTCGAGCCGACTCAGGGATACGCCGCGGAAGGTCTGATTCAGCCTGCACCGATCCGCGGCATTTCATTTGCTTCGGTGGTCAGCCGAGACGCGCGACGGTGCGGTTTTCACGATATGAGACAAATTACTTTTCCATCCGGGATTGATGATCTGATGCAGTTGGCGGAGAGCATGGCGCACGGACTCGAGATGGCCGGTCCGTGGTTGCCGATCACGGAAACTGACCCGCCAGAGTTTCGCAACGCGCTGAACATTTTGCGCGAAAGGCAGGCTGAGTTCGCGAGGCTGCGGAGCGAGAAGACGCTGGCTCAAAGGCAGATGAATGCCGCGAATGAGGCCTTAACCAGCTGGCTGCTCAAGGCGCGGTTCGCAGTGATGCTGGCGCGCGGTGTGCAGCGTGCGGAGGGTTGGAGCGAGGCTGGTTTCAGTTGTTGCGCAATGCGTGTGCCGAAGGCAATTGGCCCGCGTATCGAGCTGGCCCGGAGGGTCGTCGATTTCTTTGCTCGCAATCCCCAGTTCGGAGTGGCGCACGCAAACGTTACCGCAAGTCACGGACGAAAGCTTCACAATGAAATCGTTAGTGCTCAGCAGGTCCGCCGACAGCTACTGGGCGAGTGTAACCATGCAAGAACAGTTCGCGAGGCCGCCGAGCGGAAGCTACGGCGGAAAATGCGACAAGTGGTTCTTCTTCTGGGCGCAAACATTAAGCCGACTGATCCGCGCTGGCTCGCTTTCGGCTTGCATCAGCCGCATCGACGCGCATCGAAGGGAAGTGCGTTGCATGCGAAACCGGCAGCTCCAATCACTCTGTTGTCACCGCCCAGAAAAGA
The DNA here is from genome assembly GCA_035639455.1 of Chthoniobacterales bacterium. Lineage (GTDB taxonomy): Bacteria > Verrucomicrobiota > Verrucomicrobiia > Chthoniobacterales > UBA10450 > AV17. The sequence goes on from DASQXY010000095.1 coordinate 1,977, forward strand.
AGGAGCGGGAGTCACGACTGCGGCGGCTTAGGAATCTCTCGGCGATCTGCGCGTTAGCTCCTGAGCTCGGCTAATAGGGCGCTGTCTACAATATCTCTACGACATCGCCCTTGTGAATCATTCCTTCGGCGAGCACGGCGCCGTAAACACCAGCCATACCTTCGTGCGCTTGTGCGACCTGTTTCAATATCGCGGGCGATTTTTCGGCCGTATCGGGATCGAGCGTGATCATCATGCAGCGCGGGTCGCGCTC
>DASQXY010000096.1:0-5402 GCA_035639455.1 Chthoniobacterales bacterium
GTCTCCGAATTAGCCGGAGCACTGAACCAGGCGGTGCGCAGCTGCGATTTGCTGGCCAAGAACTCGCGAAATCGAATTTACCGAGTTCAGCTCACCAGCGGCGCGCTGGCGGTGGCGAAACAGGCGGTCGTGGGGAATGACGCAATGGTGCAACATCAGTGCGAGCAGCTTAAAGCACTGGGCGAGCTTGGAATTCCCGGCTTGCGTATTCCGAGAGTACTTGCCTCGATTCCGTGGAAGCGCACATATGTGATGGAATTTGCGCGCGGGCAGTCGCTGAGAGATCTGGCTCGGCGTGGCACCGATGGTGAGGCTCTACTCGCAATCTGTAAACGTGCCGGAGAAATACTTGGGCGCATCCATCTGGCGTGGACACAGGAAATAGCGCCGATGCCGGTCGATACGCTCGCAGCCGACTTCGCGCATGCGCCGTGGCGCCTGTCGCCGGGCGAGGAGAAAATTCTTCAAACCGCGTTGGAACGGCTAATCCAAGCCAAGGTCAGCATGGGACAGGTATATTACGATTACCAGGCGAAGAACCTCTTGGTCGACGGCGAGCAATTGTGGCTGATCGACCCACCCGATTTTTTTTGGGAAGGCGTGCACCTGTGGGATGTTGCGCGCTTTCGCGCGGGACTGCGCCGGCTTCGCTGGCGCTCAAGCCTGCGGCGGCCGTTCCAACGTGAGCGTCAGGCAGTGGCCAAGCGCACGGCGAGCGCATTCCAAAGCGGATATTTCGGACAGTTCAATGCGCGAGATCCTGAGCCGAGATTTGTCGCAGCGGCGACGCGGCTTTTTGAGCTTCAGCATACGGCGATGTCAATGGTGACAAACGCAGCGAAGCGAAAGCAAAATGGCGCGCCGCCAGTCCGTCTCCTGCGCGGTGTCAAAGTAGGGGTCATCACTCTTCCGCTGCTCGAGCTGGAGAAACGCTGGCTGTTTCACCAGCTGGCCGACGAGCTACGTTAAGCATCGTTCTGCGGGGCTACACGGATGACGCGGATAGGCGGCCGCCTTGCCTATTCCCGACGCCAAGCCCACACTGGCCGTGTGAGCGACTTTCAGTTTGGCGGCGAATTTGTGTGGTACCCGCCGTCGGAGCTTGTGCGCCGCTCAAATCTCCAGCACTTCATCGACAAACATCGGCTCGGGTCTTACGACGAGTTGATGCGAAGATCGACAACTGAGATCGGCTGGTTCTGGGACACCGTTCTGCGGGAACTCGATATCCGCTTTTACCAGCCTTACTCGCAAATTGTCGATCTTAGCGAAGGCAAACCGTGGGCGGAATGGTGCGTCGGCGGCCAAATGAACGTCCTCCATAACATGCTCGATAAATACGCCGGCACGCCGGTGGACAATCGCCTCGCAATCAAATCTGAAACGGAGGATGGCGCTACCCGCACGCTCAGCTACAAAGAACTGCGCGAGCAGGTAAGCATCTTGGCGGCCGGTTTGCGTTCGTTGGGCCTACGGAAAGCCGACGCGATCGGCGTGCTCATGCCCATGGTGCCCGAGATCGTCGTTGCCATGCTCGCGATCATCAAAATTGGTGGCATTTTCCTGCCGCTCTTCTCCGGCTTCGGCGCGGAGGCAATCGTATCCCGCCTGAAAGACGCCGACGCAAGAGCCCTTTGCACAGCCGATGGAACTTATCGCCGCGGCAAGTTTTGCCCGATGAAGCCAACTGCCATCGAAGCAGCCACGCAAATTCCCACCCTGCGGCATCTCCTCGTCCTGAAACCGGGCGGTGAATGGATGACACAGATCGTCGGTGCTGACCCGGTGAGAGGCGGAATCGAGATCCCACTGCCGAATAAAACGCCGGCGGCGACAACTGAACCGACCGAGCGCACATCGGCCGAAGACCCGATGATGATCATTTACACCTCGGGCACTACCGGGAAACCGAAAGGCGCGGTGCATACGCACTGCGGTTTCCCGATGAAATCCGCGCAGGATATGTGGATGGGCCTCGATCTTCACCGTGACGAGACGCTTTGGTGGATGACAGACATGGGCTGGATGATGGGACCATGGGAAGTCTTTGGTACACTGCTGCTGGGCGCGACGATGATGCTGTATGATGGCGCGCCGGATTTCCCGAGACCGGATCGCGTTTGGCGCATGGCCGATCGGCATAAAGTAACGGCGCTTGGTGTTTCGCCCACACTCATTCGCGCGCTGCGACGGCACGGCGAAGAGAGCGTACATCGGCATGATTTATCCTCACTCCGGAAATTCGCCTCGACTGGCGAACCCTGGAACCCAGATCCATGGATGTGGTTGTTCCAAACTGTCGGGGGCGGAAGACTTCCGATCATTAATTACTCCGGCGGGACCGAAATCTCGGGCGGTATCGTGATGGGCAACGTGCTCACGCCGATGAAACCATGCGCGTTCTCGGGCCCGGTTCCCGGGATGGCAGCGGACGTGGTGGATGAACACGGGAATTCGATTCGCGGCCAGGTCGGCGAGCTGGTTATTCGCGAGCCGTGGATCGGGATGACGCGAGGTTTCTGGAAAGATCGAGAACGCTACCTTGACAGTTATTGGTCGCGCTTTCCCGATGTCTGGGTGCACGGCGACTGGGCCGCGATCGACGATGACGGGTTATGGTACATTCTCGGCCGCAGCGACGACACCATCAAAATCGGTGGCAAACGTCTTGGCCCGGCGGAAGTCGAGTCGATCCTCGTCGCGCATCCTTACGTGGGCGAAGCCGCCGCTGTCGGCGTCCCCGATGCGATCAAGGGTGAAGCGCTTGTTTGCTTTTGCGTATTGAAGCCAGGTGCTAATGGAAATGTCGACCTTGCCAGCGAGTTGAAGAACCGTGTTGCCGATTCGTTAGGCAAAGCGCTCGCGCCAAAAGAAGTTCTTTTCGTCGGGGATATCCCGAAAACCCGCAACGCAAAAGTCATGCGCCGGATCGTGCGCGCCGCGTATCTCGGCGAAAAGCCGGGCGACACCTCAGCGCTCGAAAATCCGACCGCGGTAGAGGAGATCGCGCGCGCCAAAGCAAATTCTGCAGTGGACCGAGAAAGCTACTGATCGCTGTCGGGCCGGAGTTTGTAATTGAGTCGGCGCGCGAGTAGCCAACGCACACCGAACATGTCGATGGTCGCTCGGACGGCGCGATTGCCGAGACCGTATTTGCTTTGGCCGAACCGGCGGCGGCGATGATGCACTGCAACCTCGACGAGACGAAAGCCGGCGCCGCGGACCAGCGCGGGAATGAAACGGTGCATACCCTTGAACGGGACAAGCGCGCCGATGCATTCCCGACGCATGGCTTTCAGTGTACATCCAGTGTCACGCACGTAATCCCTGGTGAATCGACTGCGCACGAGATTCGCGATCAGACTCGTTACGCGCTTCACCACTGTATCCTTCCGCTCCGCGCGATAACCGCAGACGAGATCGGCCCCGCGCGAAATTTCCTCAAGCAGCCGCGGAATATCAGCTGGGTCATTTTGCAAATCCCCGTCGATGAGAACCGCGACAGCCCCGCGGGCGGCCTGCAATCCGGCGTAAATCGCGGCGCTCTGACCAGTATTTTTTTCGAAGCGGAGCACACGCACGTTTGGGCCCCGCTCGATCCGCTCGCCCGTTCGATCAGTTGAACCGTCATCGACAAAAATAATTTCATAGTCGCGGCCGGCGAGGGTATCGCACAGCTCCGCTTGCAGAATCGACACGTTTTCTTCTTCGTTGAAAAGCGGCACGATCACGGAGACCGCGGGGGATGAGGCAGCAGTCACAGCGGCAGGGTACGGTAGCCTCGGCAGAGAAACACCTGCCAGTGCCGGAGCAAACGGCCATAACGCCAGACTTCAACCGCAGCGATCGGCGTAACCGATTGAAAACCGGCGACAATGTTGTGCGGCAGGCGCGTGCCAAAGCCTTCGTGCACGAAAAACGCGCTGCGCCCCACAAATCGATTGATCGCGCTGCCCTCGGTCGCAGCTTCAGTGTCGGGCCGCGGCTCGCCCGGTTTGGTGTCAACGAATTCATCATATCGCGGCCAAAACGAAAACTGGTTTTGAATGTCCTGTGCCTCGACGATGTAAACGGGCGGATGACCGGCGCCTTCGACTTTCTTGTCCTGCAGATAAAATGCGATCTCGGAAGCGCGATCGCGTGCGTCGGCAATGAGGAAGAGGCGCTCGCCCAGCTTCGATTCGAGCTCATTGCGAATCTTCTCGACCGCGCTGGTCGCCGACTTCCAACCACGCATGCGATTGCTCGGGTCGCTCCGCCAAGGCTCTAGTCCGAGGCTACGAATCACATCGCTATCCACGACCAGTGCACTCATGAACAGCCCAATCAGCAGCGCTGCCGCGGCCGCTATCCGCAACGACCCGCGCGCGGCGAGACGTTCTCGCCAGTAATGCACTGCCAGTAACCCGAAGCCGAGCATCGCTGGCGCGTCCCAGTTCGGGGCCGCCACTTTGTTGAACGAGAGGAGAAGATAAAACGCAAATACCGGCAGACCGAACCAGAACAGGAACAGCACTTTGAGCTGCTGGCCCACGCGCCGCCAACTACCAAGCACACCCCACGCGAGGCCGAGGAAAAGAAGCGGCGAATAGGCGAGGAAATGCTCGCCGACAAACGCGAGAACTTCAGCGGGATGAATGCCGAACCCGTGCTCGAGATTCCCGCGTGACTGGAGATGCATAACGGTTACCCAGAGATGTTGTGCATTCCAGATGACCGGCGGAATTGTGCAAACCGCGAATCCGGCGAGCAGCAGGTACAGTCGAGCTCGCCCAAGTTCCTGACGTAAGCGCGGGACGAGCGCAAGCACGAGAAAGATCGACACTAGTTGGAGCCCGTTGGTGTACTTGCAGAGAAAGCCCAGGCCGATGAGTAAGCCGGTCAACAGCCAATGCCATGACCAGCCAGGACTTTTTTCCACGGCCATCCAGAAGCTGAACATCGCTGCCAACCAAAAGAAGATGGACAGCGGATCAATCGTCATCAGAAAGGCGCCGATATTGAAAAGCGGCGTGACGTTCAGCGCGATCACTGACCAGGATGCCGCCGTTGCACTGAACAGCCGGCGCGCGAAATAAAAAAGGAGCAGGCTCGTGCCGGCGGCCAGGAAAGGGCTAAAGAATCGGACGCCAAATTCGTTCGAGCCGAACACCGCCGTACTTGCCCGGATGATAAAAGCGATACCGGGGCCCTTGCTGAAATACGCGGGCGCGAGGTGTTGCGACCACAGCCAATAATGCGCCTCATCAAACTCGAGGTCGCTCGTCGGCAAGATGGACAATCGGACAACCGTGAGAACACTAATGAAGAGCCAGACAGTGCGCGTCGTGCTCATTCAGAGTAGCGCGAGCCCCCGCCTTGCGGCGTTATTGGAGGTAAGCTGGGAGCGGGGCCTACATTGG
>DASQXY010000097.1:0-3316 GCA_035639455.1 Chthoniobacterales bacterium
GGATTGGGCCGCTTTTGCGACCGGCTGCGGCATACGCTATTTCGATTACAACGACACCTATCTGTCGAAAGAGCCGGCGCATCCGAGCGACAACTTGTCTGCTGTATTCGCCACCGCGGAAAGCGTCGGCGCATCCGGTCGCGAGATCATCGCGGCGGCGGCGCTTGCTTACGAAGTACAATGTCGATTTTGCGATGCAGCGAGCATTCGCGCGCGCGGCTGGGACCACGTCACATATGGCGCGTTGTCGACAGCCCTCGCGAGCGCGAAGTTGATGAAGCTCGATCTCGAACGGACGCGACACGCGCTCAACATCGCGGGGGTGAATTGCGCGGCATTTAGGCAGGCCCGTGTCGGCGAGTTGTCACATTGGAAAGGGGTGGCCTTTGCCAACGCAGCGCGCCAAGGCGTTTACTCCGCACTGCTCGCCCGCGCGGGCATGACGGGACCGGCTCCGATCTTCGAAGGCGAGATGGGATTTGAAAAACAACTCGGCATTTCGTTAGGCGACGTCAGCGAAAACTTCGCGATTCCCTGGATCCCGGCGAAGTTCGGACCAGCATCGATGATCCTGAAGACGAGCATTAAATATTGGCCGGCGGAATACCACAGCCAGAGCGCGATTGAAGCAGCGCTGTTTCTCCGCAAGGAAATCGCTGAGGCGACGCAGATCCAGTCAGTCGTGATTGAGTCGCATGATGCGGGCGTCGATATCATCGGGAGTGAGCCGGAGAAATGGAAACCGGAGACGCGCGAGACGGCCGACCACAGCCTGCCGTACATCACGGCGATTGCGCTGATCGATGGAGAAATAACTGAGCGAGAATTTCAGCCGCAGCGGTTCACCGATCCGGCGATTTGGAAATTTCTGGAGAACGTGAGAGTCGAGCGGAACGCCGAGTTGAGCGGCCTCTATCCCGACGCGGTCGCGAACATTGTACATGTCGATCTTGCCGACGGACGACGGCTGACGAAACGGATTGATTATCCGCTCGGCCACGCCAAAAACCGACTGAAGGATTCCGAGGTGGAAGGAAAGTTTTACTCTTTGGTGACGGCGAAGGTCGGGAAAGATCGCGCCCAACAAATTGTCGATCTTGCATGGAAACTCGGCGAAGCGCCAGGCATCGATGAGCTGATGCGCGCGTGCATAGTGGATCGAGCACGACCGTGAGCACGAGCACGAGTAAGAGTAAGGGGCTGCGCGAATTGATCGCGCAGCACTGTGTTGCAATGCCGGGTGTCCCGAATGCATTGATGGCGCGTCAGGTGGAGCGCGCGGACTTCGACGCCGTTTACATCAGCGGCGCAGGAATAGCGAACGCAACTGCAGGCGTGCCGGACATTGGTCTGCTTGGAATGAGCGAGGTCGTTCGACTGGCCGGGTACATCGCGCAGGCGGTCAAAATTCCCGCTATCGTCGACGCGGACACCGGGTTCGGAGGTGCGGAAAACGTCGCACGCACAGTTCGCGAGCTCGAAGCCGCTGGTCTCGCCGGTTGCCATATTGAAGACCAGCAGTTTCCAAAACGCTGCGGGCACCTCGCGGGCAAATCGATTGTCGAGCTTGCCGAGATGCGCGAAAAACTTAAAGCCGCGGTCGCGGCGCGACGCGATTCTGATTTTCTGGTCATCGCGCGGACCGATTCACGCGCGCTGGAAGGCTTTGGCGAGGCGATCAGGCGCGCACACGCCTATCTCGAAAACGGCGCCGACGGGATTTTTCCCGAGGCCTTGCAAAGCGCGCAGGAGTTTCGCGACTTCGCGAAAGAGGTGAACGCACCGTTGCTGGCGAACATGACTGAGTTTGGGCAAAGCCCGCTACTCAGGTTCGATGAGCTGGCTGGCTACGGCTATCGAATGGTCATTTACCCCATGAGCGCGTTGCGCGTAGCGATGAAAGCGAGCGAAGAATTCCTGCGAGACCTCAAAAACCGCGGCGCGCAAATGGAGTGGCTGGATCGCATGCAAACGCGCCGGCAGTTATATGAGCTGCTCGAGTACGATCCTTCGGCGGAAAGCTGGGGAGGTTTTCGCGACCGATGATTTGTCGCCACGCGTATCGCTGTTAAGCTGCACCCAAACCGATGAGCACGGAAGCAAAACCAGAATACAGCCCGGGACTGGCCGGAGTGATTGCTGGCGAAACGCAGATCTGTTGGGTCGACCCGAACGCGGGACTCGCCTATCGCGGCTACGACATTCACGAGATGGCCGATAAAGCGACCTTCGAGGAAGTCGCCTATCTGCTCGTGAACAGAGAGCTGCCGAACGCGAAGCAGCTGAAGGAGTTCAGGGAGCAAATCGCGGTACAACGGGAGCTGCCAAAGCCGGTCTTGGAAATGCTGCGTCTGTTGCCAAAGGAAACGCATCCGATGGACATGCTGCGCACCGGCGTTTCGATGCTGAGCGCGTTCGACAAGGACTTGGCCGATAACTCGCATGACGCGAATATCCGCAAATCGATTCGCCTGATCGCGCGCGTCTCGACGTTGGTCACCGACGCCTGGCGCATCTCGCATGGTCAGGAGCCGGTGCTCGAGAAAGCCGAGCTCACGCAAGCCAGCAATTTCTTTTACAAGCTCAACGGTAAGGTGCCGGAGCAATGGCAGACGCGCATGCTCGATACAATTTTCAATTTGTATGCGGATCACGAGTTCAATGCCTCAACCTTCGCCGCGCGGGTCACCGCCTCGACGCTGGCCGGAATTTATGCCGCTGTGACTTCAGCCTGCGGGACGCTGAAAGGCCCATTGCATGGCGGCGCGAATGAGGAATCGATGAAAATGCTCGAAGAAATCAGAACGCCAGAGCGCGCCGAAGAATGGTTGAAGGACAGGCTTGCCGCGAGAGCAAAGATCATGGGCTTTGGTCATCGTGTTTACAAAAAGGGCGATTCGCGCGTGCCGGTGATGCGCGAGATTGCGCGCGACCTTGGTAAACGCACCGGCAAAGAACAATGGGTGCCGATCTGTGAGCGCCTTGAGCAGGTGATGGATCGCGAGAAAGGTCTGTGCGCGAATGTCGACCTTTACGCCGCGCCGGTTTTCTGGATGCTCGGTTTCGCGCCCGAACTAAACACGCCGCTATTTGCCGCCTCTCGCGTCGCCGGCTGGTGCGCGCATGTTACCGAACAGCACGATCACAACCGCTTGATCCGGCCGCGCTCCCTCTACACCGGGCCGAAGCTGCGCAAGTACCCCGGCCCGCCGACTGATGCATGATCCTGTAGCCACGTCTCTGATTGCCGCTTAACCGCTCAATTCGGCGCTCCGAGAGCGCAGCTATAATGCAACAAGGCGAGTCTCTGCAGGAA
>DASQXY010000098.1:0-2856 GCA_035639455.1 Chthoniobacterales bacterium
ATCCCGCCGATCCTATGCTCTCGTGCCGCGCTTGACCCGTCACTCGCAGCGTGTGCGGCTGCTTACCATAGTCGGCGCGTCTGCTGCAGGGATTATACTCGCAATCTTTTTATTTGGTTCGCTGGCCAAGGCTTACAGTCAGTGGCGACAAAACCGGCTCTTGCAGCGCGCGAACACACTGGTGACCGAGGCGGACGCAGCGGCTACCACGGCCGCGACGCGAAAGAGCGATCTTGACCAGGCAATGCGGATCGGCAAAGAAGTATTGCGACTTCATCCCGACTCGCTGCCGGCCTATTACGTTCTGGCCGAGGCTGCGGAAAAGAGCAATCTGGAGGAAACAGTTGTCTGGCGAGCGCAGATCGCGCGTCTTCTCCCGCACGATTTCGATAGTCAGCTTAACCTTGCATCAGCGGCATTGCGCTTTGGGCAGCTTGAGCTCGCACGCAAAGCCCTCGATAGAGTTCCGTCCGGCGAACGTGACCGTGCCCCATTCCATGTTGTAGCCGGCTGGCTCGCCCGTGCCGAGGGCAATGTCGCCGAGCAAGAGCACCAGTTTGCCGCGGCCGTGAAGAAGGAACCGGGCAATAATCTTTATCAGTTTAATTTCGCCGTGCTCCGAATCCGCTCGCCTGACCCGGAAAAGCGCACGGAAGCGCGTGCCACGCTCGAGCGCTTGAGCAAAACGACAGGTTTCCGGACCGGCGCGCTACGGGCCTTGCTCAATGACGCCGTCGATCGCAGCGATTTCGCTGCCGCCGATAACTTTGCCCAGCAGCTACAGATGGCTCAGCAGGTCACCTTCAACGACTATCTGCTTTGCCTGAATTTTTACCGCAAGCTCGATCAAAAAAAGTTCACCGCTCTCCTGCAAAAAGTGAAAGCGTTCGCCTCACACGAGGCGTCCGAGGTAGCGGTCCTGATGAGCTGGATGAACAGCAACGGTCTTGCTAATGAAGTCGTGAACTGGCTCGACAAGTTGCCATCGGAAATTTCCACTCAGCCACCGGTCGCCATCAGCGTCGCGGAGGCATTTGCCGCAGCAAAGAACTGGGCGCGCCTGAAACGCTGGACGCGTACCGGTTCATGGCAGGACGCTGATTATCTGCGGCAGGGTTATCAGGCGCTGGCCACGCGCCAATCGCGACAATCCGGCGGGGAAGCCGAATTCAATTCCCTCTGGCGTTCGGCCGAACGCGAAACTGACGACAACCCAGAGCGCCAGGCTAAACTCGCTCGACTCGCGACAAGCTGGAATTTGACGGTCGAAGCCGATGCATTGTGGACGCGAGTAGCGGGAACCCCCGCGCTGCGTCGAGAGGCGCTTGATGCTCTCTACCATATATATCGCGAGAGCAATGAGTTGAGAAAGCTCTACGACGTGCTGCAGCGCCTGCACCAAATGTCGCCTAACGAGCCCGCGATCACAGCCAACCTCGCGCGTCTCGGTATAAACCTCGATCACGACACTCAGCAGGCGCTCAGTCTTGCGAAGGAAGCTTATGATCGCGCACCGGATGACGTGAATTGCGCCGTCACTTACGCCTACTCACTCTACGGCACGGGCCGAACAAGCGACGCGATCGCGATTTTGCAAAAACTGCCGCCGGAGCAACTACACGAGCCACACGCTGCGGTCTATGTCGCCACAATGTTGCTCGACGAGAACCAGCCGGATGCTGCGGGAGAGTACATCCAAGCTGCCGAACACGACCATCTGTATGTCGAGGAAAGGTCGCTCTTGCAGGAAGCAAAGACGAAGCAGGCGGCACTCCTTGCAGCGGCTTCGCCTTCCCCATCTCCGGCGGATTCACCCGCGTCACTCGGCGCGACGCCCGTCACACAACCTACGCCCGTAGCACAACCGACAGCTTCGCCGTTAGCTTCACCAACGCCGCGCTGATTTGCGTCATTCGCCAATTGCGTTGGTCCACTCGCGGATTTCCGCAGGTCCCATCTCCACCCGCGAATCCAAGCGGGCGTCGCGAAAGCCGCGCTCTTTCACATCGACCAAATACTGGGCGCGGGACAGCAACGTGCCGCGACAGATTCGGTGGCGCCGCTGCTCTGGCTCAGTTCGGAGTTGCTCGACCAAATCGTCGATAATGTACTTGGGAATACGCGATCGCTCGCTGGGATAAACGTAACCGAATAAAACGAGGTGACTCAGCAGCACTTCCCAATCTGGTCCGAATCGGTCGAGCAGATGCTCCCAATCAAGACGTTCGGCGCAGCTCTGAAGCAGATGCGCCACATCGGCGCCGTCGTAACGCTCGCGCTCCATTATGAACGCTTTCATCCACACAATTTCCTCGCGTGGGCAAAGCTGCACCGTGTTCCCAAGCAGCTCGGCGCGCTCGGCCCTCGCGAACCACAAATCGTCCACGCCGCACAAGCCGTTTCCGGCGCGAAAAATCAGATCGATGAGATCGGCGCCGGATCGCACTTTTGCTAGCCAGTGCGGGTAAGTTTTTTCCGTTCCATAGCCGGCGCGCTGCAACGCAACCAACGCACGATCGACATCACTCGGCCGCAGAAATAAATCGAAGTCTTTCGTATCGCGCGCGATTCCGGTGTAGAACGCAAACGCGTAGGCACCGCCGACCAGAAACGGCACTCCCGCGCTCTCCAATACGCGCATCGACTGGCGGTAAAAATCACCCGGCACTTCTTCCGTTGCGGGCATCACCCTCAATTACGATCCCGCTTCCTCATATGCGTGCATAGCCGTTGTCGATCTTTATCCAGGTGTTGCAGCCGCTCGGCCAGTCCAAGCCCAACGTCCGCTACCCGGCGCGCGTCCGTATCTCTCTTTCGAACCGATGACTCAACGCAAACTACGCATCGCCGCGACCG
>DASQXY010000099.1:0-3254 GCA_035639455.1 Chthoniobacterales bacterium
CCGACCGAACGCGAGCTCGATCTGTTGCTCGCGACCGGGGAACACGTCGCTACCGCGCTGACGGCAATGGCGGTGAACGCGCTCGGCGGCCGGGCGATTTCCTTGACCGGAGCGCAAGCTGGAATTCTCACCGACCGTACGCACCTCCAAGCGCGGATCGCAAACATAAGCCCGCGACAGATTCACGAGCTGCTGGCAGACGATTACATCGTGCTCGTCGCCGGCTACCAGGGGCAAAGCGCCGAAGGCGAAGTAACGACATTGGGACGAGGCGGTTCGGATCTCAGCGCGATTGCGTTGGCCGGTGCATTGAACGCGGACGCCTGCCAGATTTTCACCGATGTCGACGGCGTGTTCACGTGTGATCCACGCGTCGTGGCAGACGCACAGAAACTGGATGAAATCGCATATGACGAATTGCTCGAAATGGCTGGAGCCGGCGCGAAGGTGATGCAATCGCGCGCGGTTGAGTTTGCAAAAAAATTTGGAGTCGAGTTCGAGGTGCTTTCGAGTTTGAAAGCCGCGCCGGGCACGGTCGCTAGAGAAGAGGCGGCCAACATGGAGGACGTTGTCGTCCGTGGAGTCAGTGTGGCTCGAAATCAGGCGAAGCTGACGATCACGGGCGTGCCCGACACGCCGGGGATTGCTGGCGAGATCTTTTCCACGATCGCCGCATCGCACATTATCGTCGACATGATCGTGCAAAGCGCGCCCAGTGATGGCGCGACTGATATCTCATTCACGATTCATCAGGACGAGCTGGAGGACGCGCGCAAAATCATTATGTCGGTGGTGAATCGAATTGGAGCACGCGAACTGCGGACGGCTAGCGGTATGGCAAAATTGAGTGTAGTGGGAATCGGCATGCGGTCGCATTCGGGCGTCGCCGCCCGGCTGTTTGAGTGCCTCGGCAAGGCGGGCATCAACATCGATTTGATCTCAACTTCGGAAATCAAAATCGCCGTCATCGTTGATGATGTAGAAGTCAAGCGCGCGGCGCAATTGACGCACGCGGAGTTCGGTTTGGGCAGTTTGGTGAGCGCGTCGGCGATGCAGCCGATGCGCTAAAGATCCAGAAGCAACGGACGCCCCGCAGGGCCGTGGCTACAGAATTGCGCCCTAGCGCACCGGGTTCACGTAGAACTCACCCGTGCCCACGACGCGCATTTTGTAGCCGAAAACCAGGTGCTTCACCATTACTGGCGGATGATCTGTCATCGTCGCACTCAGTCGGTCGTCCGAATTCGCCTGTTTCCACACCGTTCCATCTTCCAGCTTGATTATGGTCTTGCCGGTCAGCCCGTGAAAGGGGCCGTCGATTCGGCTGAAGATCTCGTCCATCCTCGCTCGCGATTCTTTGGCAACTTTTTTCGTCACTTCGGCAGTCGCTTCTTCGGCAGCCTTGGTTTCCGCAGTCTGCCGGTATCCTTGCAGCCACGCGTTGAGATTCTTCAGTTCTTCGGGCGTAAGCTTGTCCAATCCAGCAGCCCGGAATTCTTCGGCTGTCATCATGTCTTGGAGCACTCTGCCAGCGTGTTTCGACTCCGCGTCAACTTTCTTTTCGCGCTCCGGCTTCTCCGGGGCGCTCTCTTCTTCGGCAGGGTTCGCGACGACTTCCTGTGCCAACAGATGCGTGTTGGTGGATGCGAATATGAGAGCCAAAGCAGCGAGGAAAATACGAGAGGACATAGAAGGATGGTTGAATTGGAATATGACCGACCTGCCGATAAATGGTCAAGGTTCACCGGTCCGATCGCGCGAGATTACTTCCAAAATGCGCTTATGCCTTTGTTGAGCTGATCCAACGCCAGCGCCACAGTTTCACTCTCGCCACCGACGCCGATGCGGAAGTGTTCGGGCGCGCCGAAAAAGCTGCCCGGCACGACTGAGACTTCAAACTCCGCGCGCAGAAAAGCGCAGAGCTGCTCTGAATCACCGCGCCGCAGGCGTGGAAACACGATTGTGCCGTGCTCTGGCCAGAAGCATTCGAGGTCTGTTCGCTTCTCAAGAAAGATTCGCAACAGTGCCCGGTTCGTTTGCAATCGACTCGACATTTGGTCGCAAATCTGTGGCAGTCTCTCGAGCGCAACCACGCTGAGCAATTCGCCTGAATGCACAGAGTTCACGCCATGTAGATCATTGATCCGCCACATTCGACATGCGACATCGCGCGGCGCCAGCACCCATCCGCAGCGCAGTCCACTCAAGCCGTAGGCCTTGGTTAAACTATTCGTGACCAGGATCCGCTCCGGGTCAATGTGAAAGGCGCTTTCCGGCGAAGCTTCGAACCGCATCTCGCGGTAAACCTCATCGACCATGACATACATGCCGTGTCGTCGGGCAATCGCGATCATCTTCTGGAGAGTGGTGTCCGAGCATAACGCGCCGCTCGGATTGTGGAGATTGGTAATCGCAATCACACGCGTGCGTGGTGTGATTTGCCGTTGCAGATCGTCGAAATCAATCGAGAAACCGGTCTCCGCTGCTCGGCCGAAATACGCGACTGCCAACGAGAGGTAGCGGGCCGTGCTCACCAGCGGCTCATACGTGGGATGTTCGATCAAGATTTGATCGCCCGGTTCTGTCGTCGCTGCTAGTGCGAGGTAATTGGCCATTGAAGTGCCGATCGCGCTAACGACGCACTCTGGCGGAACGCGATAGCGACTTGCGATGCGGCGCAGCAGTGGCTCATATCCGTATCCGCCGGGCCCGGTGATCTCAAGTTCTGAGATGTCGGCGCCGAGTTCTGCGAACGAAAGAGACGCCATGCCGCTGGTTGCCAGGTTGTAACGCGCTGTGGAACGGAGCTTTGCCCATTCCATGTAGGACGAACCGGCACTGCTGCGGCTCTCATTCATCAGCGTTTAGCCTTCGCCAGATAAAATAGGCAGGTATTCCGGAGATGAGGATGGCCACGCCGATGAGAGTATTTTTGGGATAGCGGTAAATGGTATTTGCGGCCACAGCCCAGCAAACCAGGCAGAACAGAGCCGTGCTTACCGGGTGCAGCGGCATTCGAAATTGAGCAGGCGACCCGCTCCGAGAGCGTAACACGAACAAGCAGCTCGCCGTCAGGCCGAAGAAGATCCAGTCCATCGCCGTCACGTAATTTAAGATCTGCGCGTAGCTGCCGGAGAGCAGGATCAGCATCGTCCACGCGCTTTGCAAAATAATCGCAAATACCGGCACGCGCGTTGTTGGGTGAACCCAGGCGAGCTGACGAAAGAAAACTCGATCTTCAGCCATCGCAAAAT
>DASQXY010000100.1:0-5704 GCA_035639455.1 Chthoniobacterales bacterium
GGTGGAAGCGATGGCTCAGGCGGCAAGCATTCTGTTGTTTAAACTGGCCAAAACATCGAGCCGCATTGGTTACTTCATGAGCGCCGACGCAGTAAAATTCCGTAAACCTGTGTTTCCCGGCGATACAATCTTCATCCATGCCGAGCTGACCAAAGCGCGCGGGAACCGGCTCGCAAAAGCAAAGTGTCACTGCGTCGTGAATGATGCCATCGTGTCGGAGGGCGAACTAATGTTCACCTTTCTCCAGCAATGAGCGATGTGCAGGTTCATCCGACGGCGATTGTCGACGTTACAGCAGAGCTCGGCGCGGGTACGATTGTGGGGCCCTACTGCGTTATCGGTGGGAACGTAGCGCTCGGACAAAATTGCTGGCTGCAGCATCACGTCACGCTGTGCGGACCGATGCGCGCGGGCGCGGGCAACAAATTCTATGCGTCCTGCTCGATCGGACAGCAGACACAGGACCTCAAATACGCGGGCGAACCGACCTATCTGGAAATCGGCGACGAAAATACCTTCCGCGAATTCGTCACGGTCAGTCGCAGCACAACGAGCGAAGGCAAGACGCGGATCGGCAGCCGCGGCACCTTTCTCGCCTACAGCCATATCGGGCATGACTGCGAGGTTGGAAATGAGGTTGTGTTCTCGAACAACGGCACGCTGGCCGGACACGTCCAGATCGGGGACAACGCCGTGATTGGCGGGTTAACGGCCGTCCATCAATTTTGCCGCATCGGCCGGTTCGCCATCACCGGCGGCTGTTCGAAGATCGTGCAGGATGTGCCGCCGTTTATGATTGCCGACGGTAATCCAGCTGAGATTCGCGGAGTAAATCTCGTTGGCTTAGAGCGCAAAAATTATCCGGCGGAGAAAGTGAAATGGATCAAGGAAGCATTTCGCTTGATTTACAGATCCAAATACAATACTCGCCAGGCGATCGAAGCCATTCGCAAAGAACTGGCGGCGAGCGAAGAAGTTCAACAGATCATCACGTTCGTCGAGAGCAGCCGGCGCGGCATCACTCGATAAACGCCGTTCTGTCATCCTGAGCGCTAACGAAGGACCTCGCGTATTCAGACGGCGTTACGCAATTCAGCTTGTGTGACCCAGCAGCCATCGAAGTCGCCCAGCCCGAAAGCATTCGGGTTCGGAATGACAGCGTTCTTAGCGTTTTGAACCAGCCGGCGCTATCGCTGTCATCAGTTGCTGTTCCATTTTTCGCAGCAGCGACGCGGCCGTGGCATCCGACGCGTTTTGCAAAGCGGCGCGAATCAATTCCAGCGCACGTTTCGGCTGATTTTGTTTCGTCCATGCATCGGCCTCTTCCATGGTGACGCGCAGGACATCATCGCGGCTGTGATAACAGCGTCGCGCCTGCGGAAAATGCGCAGTCGCGGCAGCGAAATCTCCTTCAGTCGCTTCGCTTGCCGCTAAATCTTCCTGCATAGCACAGTTCCGTTCCGCTGATGCAGTTTGCCACGCCAAAGCACGGAACTCAGCTGGCGGACGGCTTGCATTTTTGACTGCGAACTCGTGGTAGCTTTTCCACTCATTAGCGCCGGTGCTTGAATTAAGTTGTAGCCATAAGGCGAATGGACGGTAAAGCGGATCGCCCGCGATCACCGTCATCCAGGAAAGCACCGGCATGGCCATGTAAGCACTTTCCGCAAGAGTGAACCCGTGCAGCAGTCGGTCGTTGAAGATGTCGAGATGCGGCGTCAACTGCAGATATGGCTCATAAACGTTGCCGAAGCTTGCCGCTGCACCTTTCGCAACCAGTGGCCCGACCCAACCGGCATTCGCGTCGCGCAACGTGCCGGCGCTGAACGAGTGAATATGAACAGCAATGGCGCCCGGCACAAAGCGGAAATCAGGCCGCGCGAACGGCCCCGACACACTGCCGCTGTACCAGCCGTAGTAGAGTGCGGCATTGGTGATCGGAAAGCCGTCGGGGAAAGTTTCCGGCTTGTCGTCGTAAACGACCGGAACTCCCGCCTTGTGGAGTTGGTCGGCCGTTGAGCGGAGCCATTCGTCCCCGATCGCGAAATTGCCGGTCGCGTTGTGAGCGCCGTCGACGTAAGCGCGACCCCATAATCCGGTTTGCTCCGTCGCAATCCCGTCCGTGATCATCCGGCGCACGATATCTGGACTCGGGCCATCAAGTCGGCAGACGAGCAGCAACACCGGATTGTCGAATTCGGTGATTGCCCGGAAATTTTGGAAATAGGGATTCGATCGCTCGCCGGAGATTTGGTGTGAAAACAAGCCGAGCACGGCAAGTTCGGAATCGACCGAGGCTTCGTTCCGATTTCCGATTGGCGGCCGGCGCGGCACATCGCCAGGGTAATTGCTCGTTGCCCGAATTTTTAGCGGAACACCTTTGATCACGGCGACGAACCGGACGGATGTCGCCATAACCGTGGTGTTGTCGCCGGATGAGCCGCGCAACGTCCACCAGTTTCGTGACTTAAAAACGCCGCGCAGAGGATTCGCGATCGTGGCGTCGTACTGCTCGCGGCTTATCTCTTCCTCTGACGAACAATCGAGGCCGACAAGATGATCGCGCGCAATGCCGCGCTGTTCAGCGTAAAATTTCGCGAGCTGAACCGAATCGGGAAGGTTTTTGTTGTAAATTACGACCGTCAACCCGGAGAGTGATTGCTCCGCCCGGCTCTCTAACGTGAGCACGAGTAGGGGCGCGAGCAGAAGCGGCCGCCATCGGCTTTTCATCTAGAACCCAAGCTTGAGCCCGTCGTAGGCGATGTAGGTTTTCGCGGGCAGACGGGTTTCGGCAGATTGCGGCAACTCGTGGCAGATATGTGTGAAGTACGTCGCACCGGGTCTGATGTGCGCAGCCACATCCAATGCCTCTGCGACACTGAGGTGGGTTGGGTGCGGTTTGTCACGCAATGCATCAATGATCAGCGCTTTCACGCCGCGAATATGATCGACAATTGGGGTTGGAACAGCACTGCAATCGCTTAAGTAGGCAACGAGCTTTTCGCCGTCGCGCGAGAAGAGATAACCGTTGATTGTCGAGTCGCCGTGCGGCACCGCCAGCGGGGTGACGAGTGTGCCGCCCAGCTCAAACGGGCGATCGATTACGTGCGGCTCCGGCTTGAGATAACCCGGAATCGTGTAAGTGCCTTTGAAGGCAAATTCGAACACGCGCTCGAGATCGCACATCGTCTCCGCCGAGGCGTAGACCGGCATTGAGCCGCGTGCATAGGAAAACCGCCGCAGGTCGTCGAACCCCATGATGTGGTCGGTATGTGAATGCGTGAAGATCACCGCGTCGACTTTCCGGATGTTTTCCCGAAGCGCCTGGGTTCGGAAATCGGTGCCCGTATCGACGACGAACGCGCACCCCGGCGTCTCGATGTAAATCGACGAGCGTGTTCGCTGATCGCGCGGATCGGAAGAACGACAGACCTCACAGTCGCAACCGATCATCGGCACGCCTTGGGACGTTCCGGTTCCGAGGAACGTCAGTTGCAGGCCGTACTCGCTGGTTTCGGGGTTGAAAGTTGACTTTGGCGGGTCTGAAATCTTCAGCGCGATGTCTGTCGTTCTGAATCTGCTGCGAATCAAGAACCTCGCACTTGTCGAGGAGTTGGAATGGCAAATGCCCGGCGGCTTCCTTGCCGTAACAGGCGAGACCGGCGCGGGAAAATCGATCATCATCGGCGCGCTGCAACTTTTGCTTGGCGAACGCGCCGACAAAGCGCTCATCCGCACCGGCGCGGAAATGTGCGCGGTCGAGGCTGTGTTCGTCGGAGACGATCTACAAAAAGTAGACGCGCAATTGGTCGAAGCCGGGGTGGAACCATGTGACGGCGAGTTGATTCTGAAGCGCACATTTTCAACGAGCGGAGCGAACCGCCAGTTCATCAATGGCTCGCCCACGACACTGTCGATCTTAAAACGAATTGGCGACGAGCTCGTAGACTTGCACGGGCCGCACGACCATCAATCACTGCTGGCTCCCGAAAAGCAGCTCGAGTTGCTCGATTCCTTCGCACGCGCGCAGGAGCAACGTGAGGAATACCGGATGCATTATCGGCAATTGCAGGCGCTCACGGCCGAGCACGCCACGCTGAACACCGCCGAAACAGCGCGCGAACAGGAGTTGGATCTGCTGCGGCACCAGATTAGCGAGATTAAATCAGCAAACCTCGTCGCCGGCGAAGAAGAAGAAATGCAGACTCGTTACAAGCGGGCGAGCAACAGCAAACGGCTGGTCGAGCTGGCAACCGCCGCGGCCAACAAGCTCTCGGAAGCCGATGACTCGGTGCTTTCACAGCTCGGTGAGACGCAACGGTTGTTGCGCGAGCTGGAAAAGATCGACAACTCCGTTACGCAGCTCTCGTCCGCGCATGCCGCGAGCGTCATCGAGCTATCGGAGATTGCCCGTGCATTGTCGAATTATGCCGAAAAGCTCGATTTGGACCCCGCGCAACTCGCCGCGCTCGAACAACGCGTCTCCGTTTTCGAAAGTTTAAAGCGCAAATACGGCGGCTCGATTGCAGAAGTCATCGCGTTCGGCGAACGCGCCGCCGAGCGGATGCGCAAGATTGAAGGACGCGACGAAGAGCTGGAACGGCTGACTAGGGAAATGGAGAAGGTGCGCGGGCAGATGAACCGCGCCGGCGACGCGCTGCGCAACTTGCGATCCAAAGCCGTGCCGAAGCTGTCCGCTGCGATCCGTAACAACTTGGTCGACCTCGGATTTCGGCAATCGAAATTCGAGGTGAAACTCTCTGCCCGTGAGGAGCCGGGACCGAATGGATTTGACTCGGTTGATCTCCTATTCTCGCCTAACCCGGGCGAACCGTTGAAGCCGCTGCGGGCGATTGCGTCGAGCGGCGAAATTTCGCGCCTGATGCTCGCGGTCAAATCGACACTCGCGCAACAGGACGCCATTCCGCTGCTTGTCTTTGACGAGATCGACACGAACGTCGGAGGCGAGATCGCTCATGCGGTGGGCGGGAAGATGGCGTTCTTGGGAGATAGTCACCAGGTGATTTGCATTACGCACCTGCCGCAAGTCGCGGCCGCCGCTTCCTCGCAGTTTGTTGTCACAAAAGACATCGTGCGCGGCCGCACCTATTCGAGTTTGCGCGAAGTGACCGGCAAAGCGCGCCAGGAAGAAATCGCCCGCATGCTGGGCGGCAAAACCGATTCCGCGCTCAAACTCGCGGCCACTTTGCTGAAAGGCAGGAGTTAATCACCACGAACATCAGGAAGAACACGAAGATGGAATTCATGAGTTGTCCCGAAACATGATCGGATGCGCAATCGAAGTTCATCGCGGCCTAGATCCGGGACTGCTTGATATCGCCAATGTGTTGCCTGTGAATTGTTGCTTGCTGGAATTCCGTTTCAAATGGAGGCACTGCTTCGCGTCCGCTACAAAGATCTGCTGCTCGATTGCGGCTATCGAATCGATTTGCTCGTTAGGGGCGACCTGATTCTGGAAATCAAGTGTGTGGAGACGCTACTGCCGATTTATCGCGCGCAAATTCTAACGTGCGCCTAGCCAAAGTTCCGATCGGATTACTATCAACTTCAACGTCACAAAGCTACAAAACGGAATCAAACGGTTCGTCCTGTAAACTCTTCGTGCTCTTCGTGGTTTGTCAGCTTACTCCTTCGCCACACCGAGCGGCAGGATGATTCGGCCGTAGATTTCGTTCAGCACTTG
>DASQXY010000101.1:0-12289 GCA_035639455.1 Chthoniobacterales bacterium
CCGGCGGTATCAATTATCTCGCGGCCGCAGCCATGTTGCCTTCGCGGCTTGCCATCGAGGAGGTCTGCACCGAGCTCATGGCCCTGATGTTCCCCGGTTTCCGCAGCGAAACCGTCGTAAGCTCCGACGATTTGGCAGAAATCACCCGGGCGCGGATCCGAAACTTGCACGCACGGCTGAAAACCGAAATCTGCCGCAGCCTCGGCAGAGTTCCGCCCGACGAAAAGACCGAGCAGCGGGCTGAAGAAGTCTTAAGCGTGTTCTTAGCCGAGCTGCCGCATGTGCGGCGGATCCTCTGGTCCGATATTGACGCGGCATACGAAGGCGACCCGGCGGCGAGAAGTTATGAGGAAATCATACTCGCTTACCCGGCACTCGAAGCGGTGGCGATTTATCGTATGGCACACCTCTTGTACGATAGGGTGCCGTTAATCCCGCGCATTATGACCGAGTGGGCGCACAGCCGGACAGGCATTGACATTCACCCCGGGGCAAAGATTGAGCCGCACTTTTTTATCGATCACGGCACGGGTGTTGTCATTGGCGAGACCTCGGAGATCGGCTCACGCGTGAAGCTTTATCACGCCGTGACACTCGGCGCACGCAGCTTTCAGAAAGACGAGCACGGAAACATCAAAAAGGGCGGCAAACGTCATCCGACGGTGGAAGACGATGTCACGATTTATCCCGGCTCTACCATCCTTGGCGGCGAAACTGTCATCGGCGCAAGATCGACCATTGGCGGCAACGTTTTCCTAATGCAAAGCGTCCCACCCGATTCGCTCGTTTACTATGAGGAGAAGCAACTGCGCATTGTGCCAAAACGGGTGCACAAAACCGCCGGAGCGCGCAGTGGATTGGCCGGGTAATTGGAAGTGAAGCTTCCAGCTTCATTCCGCCGTCGAGCTGACAGGCCGACCGGCCAAAGCAACCGGAACGGTTGCCTGCGTTTGCCCCGCCCAGTGCATGAGTAATACTCACCAGACGACCATGATCTATCTCGATTACAACGCCACCACTCCGCTTTGCGATGAAGCACGGGCGGCGATGCTGCCGTACCTCGACAAGTTTTTTGGAAATCCGTCCAGCGTTCACGCTGCGGGACGTGAAGCGCGCGCGGCGGTCGATAACGCGCGCGATAAACTCGCCGCGTTTCTACGTGTCAAGCCTAACGAATTGATTTTCACCAGCGGCGCCACTGAATCCTGCAATCTGGGTGTGCTCGGCCTGGCAGGACGCCATCCCCGGCGCGGCGGTCACATCATTTCAACCAAGACGGAGCATCACGCCGTGCTGCACTCAATCGAGCATTTGGAAAAGCGCGAAGGCTTCGAGGTGACGTGGCTCAAAGTCTCGCGCGATGGAATTGTTGATGTTGATCAGCTCACGGAGTCGATCCGCCCGGAGACGCGCCTCGTTTCGACCATGGCGGCAAATAACGAGACAGGCGTGATCCAGCCGCTCCCCGAAATCTCGCAGATCTGCCGCGAGCGCGGCGTGCTTCTGCACAGCGACATGGTGCAAGCATTCGGAAAAGTAAGTGTTGATCTTTCGCTGGTCGATGCAGCTAGCTTCGCCGCACATAAATTTTATGGCCCAAAAGGCGTTGGTTTTCTTTTCCTGCGCAGCGGATTATCAATCCAACCGATCATGTTCGGCGGGGCACATGAAAACGAGCGTCGACCGGGAACAGAGAACGTCGCTGCCATCGCCGGCATGGCTGCGGCGGCCGAGTTCGCATTACGCGATCGCGCGGCTGAACAAGATCGGCAAGCGCGATTGCGCGATGAGCTCTGGACCCGAATTGCCGAAAATGTTCCCGACGCAAAGCAAAATGCGGTGCGCGCTCCGCGGCTGGCAAATACATTGAACGTCAGCTTGCTCGGTCTCGATTCCGAGATGCTGCTTATTGCGCTCGACTTGGAAGGCGTTTGCGCGTCGAGCGGTTCGGCCTGCATGGTCGGTTCAGTTGTCGCCTCGCACGTTTTGCTCGCGATGGGTCTGCCAATCGAGCGCGCGCGTTCTGCCGTTCGCTTCTCGGTAGGCAAATGGACGACGGCCGAGGAAATCGAGCGTGCCGGCGATGCGGTGCAGAAAATTGTCGAGCGCCTCAAGACGCGAACGAGTGCCTATGCCGTTGCTTAGGCAGCTCGAGTTTGCGTTCGAAAGCCTGTATCTTGATCCTTCTGTTGTAGGGCAGGTGCGTTGCCTGCCACAAATCCAATGGGCAACGCAAGCGGTTACCCTGCAATTCCGCGGCCGCGATGCAGCGCTTATAGCAAAATCAAGACACCTGTTGCGTTCTGCCGGTGCGGACAAACTTGCTCGCGAAGTTTGCGTCGAATGGAATCCGCGGCTGCAAACAGCTGCAGGTCGCGCCGATTACCGCGCACGAATGATCTCGCTGAATCCGCGAATCTGCGAGCACGGCGAGGCTGAGGTCGATCGCACACTGCGCCACGAGCTGGCGCATTTGCTCGCGCAGTTTCGCGCCGGATGCCGTCGGATTCTGCCGCACGGGCCCGAGTGGCGCGACGCGTGTGTCGATCTGGGCATTGCGAATGAAGCACGTTGTCACAACCTGCCATTTGCCGCGCGCACGTTTGCGAGGCGATTTGTTTATCACTGCCCGAACTGCCACCGTGAATTTCCGCGCACGCGCAGAATCCGCCGCGCGCTTGCATGTCTCGCCTGTTGCCGTGCATATAACGGCGGCGACTTCGAGCCGAGGTTCAGACTGTATTTGGTAGATCGCGACCTCCGGGCGCGATGCTAATCAGTCGCGCCTGCGGCGCCTCCTCTCACCAACGCGCTCGGAGAGCGCGTTCCACCTATTCCTTCTCCGTTTTCACCGCTCTCTGCCCGCGCAGTTTTGCTTGGATGAACATCTCGATGTTGCCGTCCATGACCTCCTGCACGTTGCTCGTTTCCGCGCCCGTGCGGTGATCTTTCACCATCTGATATGGCTGGAAAACATAAGAGCGAATTTGATTGCCCCACGCGATCTCGCCCTTTTCGCCATATTGTCGATCCAGCTCGGTGCGCTTCTTGTCCTCCTCGATTTGGTAAAGTTTCGCCTTCAACATTTTTAGGGCGAGATCGCGATTGCGCCCCTGGCTGCGCTCGGCCTGGCAGGCGACGACGATGCCGGTCGGATTATGGACAATACGGACTGCCGTCTCGACCTTGTTGACGTTCTGACCACCTTTGCCGCCGCTGCGGAATGTGTCGATCTCGAGGTCGGCCGGATTGATTTCGATCGGCGCGCTGTCGGGTATCTCGGGAACCACATCGACACTCGCGAACGAGGTGTGCCGGCGCTTATTCGCGTCGAACGGCGAAATCCGGACGAGTCGATGCACGCCGCGCTCGGTTTGGAGATAGCCGTAAGCGTACTCGCCGCTCACCAGCAACGTCACCGATTTGATGCCAACTTCTTCGCCCGTTTGGACATCGACAATCTGCGATTTAAAACCGTTGCGCTCGATCCAGCGCTGGTACATGCGCAGCAACATGTCGGCCCAATCGCACGACTCCGTGCCACCGGCGCCCGAATGGATAGTCAGAAAAGCGTTAGCGCGGTCATTTTCGCCAGAAAGAAACTGGCGCAGCTCGAATTCGTCGAGCTTGTACAACAGCCGTTCATGTTCGGTCGCGAGCTCGCGCTCGGCTTGCGCGCGATGAGACTCGTCCTGTTCCTCGGCCGCGAGTTGCTGCAGCGTCTCGAAGTCGCCGACTTCACGCTCGAGCTCCTGAAATGGATTAACCAAGGAGCGCAGGCGCGAGACTTCTTCGACATCGGCTTGCGCCCGCTCCCGATTGTTCCAGAAATCGGGCGCACTCATCCGCGCCTCGAGCGCGGCTAGATTTTGCTGGAGCCTGGGCAGGTCAAAGAAACCTCCGCAACTCGCCGAGGCGGGACTTCAAATCTTCGGCATCAACTGTCGCAAGCTCGTTAGGCACAGAGGAAATATATCGCAAGTGTGTCTGTTGTCATGTCACGCCAGCTGGGAATATGCTGTCACCGTGCGTAAGAGATTCCTCGACTCCGCTCGGAATGACAGACTCGATCCTGACGATTGGCGGCGGGCGTCAGTGTCGTGGGGGATCCTTGCTCTTACCGCCCGGCAATGGTTCGAGCCGGAAAATGGTTTCACCTTCCTTCATCAGGTCGAGGCGATCGCGCGCGATCGTTTCCAGATACGTAGGATCGGTTTGTATCAGAGTGACTTCGTGGTTTCGGTGGGCGAACAGTTTCTTTTGCTCATCAACACGGCTTTGCAGATCGTCGATTTCCGCGCGGCTCTGCATGGCCCTTTTGTAAGGTGGGACGAACAGGCTAATGATGACGAGCCAGATGGCGAGCACGAGGAGGACACCGAGGATGCGATTGAGGCGCTGCCAAACGGTGGCTTCGCGACGCGCTCGAAAATCGCGGTAACTTTGCTCCACCTCAGCGCATCTTATCGCCGTAAACGGCCTTGTCACCAAGTTCTTCTTCGATTCGAAGCAACTGATTGTACTTTGCGACGCGGTCGCTACGACAAAGTGAACCGGTTTTGATCTGGCCGGCATTTGTCGCCACCGCAACATCGGCAATGGTCGTGTCCTCGGTCTCGCCCGAGCGGTGACTGATCACCGAACTGTAACCATTGCTTTTGGCCAGCTCGATCGTGGCGAATGTTTCGGTCAGTGTGCCGATCTGATTTACCTTGATTAGAATCGAATTGGCGACGTGCTCCGCAATTCCCTTTCGGAGAAATTTCACGTTCGTGACAAACAGATCGTCGCCCACGAGCTGGATCTTGTCACCGAGTCGGGCGGTCAATTTTTTCCAGCCGTCCCAATCGTCCTCCGCGCAGCCGTCCTCAATCGAGATGATCGGAAATCGCGCGCAAAGATCGACATAGTACTGGATCAACTCGTCGGCAGATTTTTGTGAGCCGTCAGATTTTTTGAAGATATAAACCCTATGCTCCGCATCGAAGAACTCCGACGACGCTGGATCAAGCGCGATGAAGATCTGCTCGCCTAACGAATAACCCGCCTTCTCAACCGCCGCGGCAATCGTCTCGAGCGCGTCTTCGGCTGATTTCAATTGCGGAGCAAAACCGCCTTCGTCCCCGATCGCGACGGAAAGATGTCGATCCTGCAGCACGCGTTTGAGAGCGTGGAACACCTCCGCGCCATAACGGAGAGCTTCGGCAAACGTTGGCGCGCCACGCGGCACAATCATGAATTCCTGAAAGTCGATCGGCGCATCGGAATGCACGCCGCCGTTCAGGATATTCATCATCGGGACTGGCAGAAGGCGCGCGTCATTACCGCCCAAATAGCGGAACAGCGGCAGATTTTCAGCGGCCGCCGCGGCGTGCGCTAGTGCGAGCGACACGCCGAGCATGGCGTTGGCGCCGAGGTCGCGCTTGTTAGGGGTACCATCGATCTCGATCAACCGATGGTCGACCTTGGCCTGGTCGCGCGCGTCGAGACCGCAGATCCGGCTGGCAATCGTCTCATTCACGTTCGCGACTGCGCGCGACACACCTTTCCCGCCATACCGTTTTTTGTCACCATCGCGCAGTTCCCACGCTTCGTGCTCGCCAGTGCTGGCGCCACTCGGCACGGCCGCGCGGCCAAACGCGCCGCCCGCGAGTCGCACATCGACTTCGACGGTTGGATTGCCGCGCGAATCAAGAATCTCGCGAGCATGAATTTGAACGATGCTCGTTTTTACCATGTAACGACTCGATTAGTGCAGTACCACCGTCGTGACAATCAACTTCTGCGCTGAAGATTCGCACTGGCATTCCGGCCCTCGGGCGCTACGGTGCGCGTGTGAAACGGCTCATCCGGGCTGTTGCGATGGCAACGCCGTTCGTGTGTTACTGCGCGATGGGCGTGGCGCCCTCGCATCTCTCGCCCGACAAACTGGCGAAGGCGATCAAAGCTGAGGAGATCAGCATTCCGACGCCGGGCGAACTCTTTGCCGCCCTCGAAAAACCCGGCAAACCGAATTGGTCAGGTCAATATCGCGGGCCGATTCCAATGAGTTATCGCAACCGGGCGCAGATCGCGTTGAACCTCGGCGGACTGATCGCCGACGGTTTTGTCGCCGTGGAAGCGAAAGACAGCCAGCAGGTCAAAAACATCGGATCGGATATCATTAAACTTTCGAAGGCGCTTGGCGTGAGCGAGAACCTGCTCCGGCGCGGCAACAGTCTAAACGATTTTGCCGAGAACGACGAATGGGACGCGCTCCAGGAAGAACTCGAGGCGACCCAAAACGAAGTGAAATCCTCAATGCAAACGCATAGCGATCAGGATCTCATCATTCTCGTCAGCGTCGGCGGCTGGTTGCGCGGGACCCAGGTGGTCACTTCAGCTATTATGGAAAACTACGACGACCGCGCGGCGAAAGTGCTGCGGCAACCTGCGCTGGTGAATTTCATCCATTCAAAGATGAACGTGATTTCGCCGGAGGTTCGTGACGAACCGTTGGTGAAACACGTCGAGGATCAATTAGTCGCCATCGAAAAGTTGATTTCTTTCGCGCCCGGCAAAGCAGCGACTCCGGATGAAGTCCGCAAGGTCAACCAAGCGGTCGGCCAAACGATCGAAACGATTCAGGGCAAAACCGACGCGAAATGAAATCGCAGCTGGCGATCTTACTATTATCGATTTTGCTGACGTGCCGGTGGTCGGCTGGGGCGGAAAGCGATCGAGAAGTTGAAGCGCGCAAGCACGCGCTCGAACTGGCGGGCGCATTCACCAATGATGGCTTCAAAATGCGCGACGGCCATTGGTGCGGCATGCTTAGACCACACGACATGACACTCATTGCGGTGAACCTCTATGCCGGCAACCAGTACTGGTTCTCCGTCGGAGCGGTGGAACCAGCAAAGAAGGTCGGGGTAAATCTCTATGATGAGGCGGGCAAACAGGTGCCGACCGAAAAATATGACTCTGGCGATAAGGCGGCGGCCGGTTTTTCGCCTTCCAGCAGCGGCCAGTACTTTGTCGCAGTCGATTTGCTTGAAGGCACGGAGAGTAACTACTGCCTCGTTTACTCGTATAAATGAATCTCTAGCCGCGCGGTCTGGCCGGTGGATGAATCATTCGGCGGCTGCAGACCGCCCCTGCAACCCAAGCTGCGCTGGACTTTCGCAGCGCCGCGGATTTCCTAGGTGTCAGGTCACAATCAGGTATGATGTCGCTTCAAGTCTTCTTCGAAGGCAACGTGCAGGGCGTGGGGTTCCGATGGACTGTGCGCCACATCGCAAAAGGTTTTGACGTTACCGGCTGGGTGCGCAACCTGCTGGACGGTCGTGTCGAGATGCAGGTGAGCGGTCAAGACGCGGAGGTCCACGCATTCGTCGACGCAATCATGAAGAGCGAATTGCGGGGCCATATCCGCAGACACAGCGAGCACAACTTGGAACAGCCGGTCACGGCGCGCGGTTTTGAAATTCGCCATGACTGACCTGCCAAGCCGCAACGGCGCAGAGGCGGGTGCAGCGGTTGCCGTGCGTGGGTTGACGAAGGTTTTCCCGATCCCGCTTCATCGCCAAATAGTTATCGCCGTCCGCGACCTTAACCTCCGGGTCGAGGCGGGTGAAGTTTACGGCTTGCTTGGGCCGAACGGCTCTGGCAAAAGCACAACGCTGAAAATTATCCTGGGCCTGGTTTCTCCCACCCACGGCCGCACGGAAATTTTTGGCCGCGACAGCACGCTCGTTAACAGTCGCGCCACTGTCGGTTTTCTGCCGGAGAACCCGTATTTCTACAAATACCTCACCGGCGAAGAGACGCTGCGGTTTTTTGGGAAGCTTTGCGGGTTGCGCGGGTCGGCATTGCAGAAGCGGATCGAGGAATTGCTCGAGCTCGTTGGCCTAACGAACGCACGGGATCGGCGCCTCGGGACATATTCGAAGGGCATGTTGCAACGAATCGGATTGGCGCAGGCGCTGATCAATGAACCGAAGTTGGTCGTGCTGGACGAACCGACAGCCGGCGTTGATCCCGCCGGCTCGCGGGACATCCGCAATTTGATCCTCGATCTGCGGGGGCGCGGCATCACCGTCCTGCTCTCGTCTCATCTGCTCGCCCAAGCACAGGAGATTTGCGATCGCGTGGCCATTCTGGCGAAGGGCGTGCTGGTGCGCGAAGGCCGCCTCGATGAGTTGCTCGCGGTTGAGAATCAAACCGAACTTGTGCTCGAGAATGCTTCGGATCGGTTGATTGATCAATTCAAAGCACTGGCTGGCAAGTCAAACGCGAGAGTTCTCGCCCATCGTCGATCGACAACCACACTTGAACACCTGTTTCTCGACGCGACGGAACAAAACAGGGGCGGATTAGAGGATTGAGATCGCGAATGCATGCGCCTCGATATCGCGCGTTTTCTCTTGCCCGTGTCTTCGCGATCACGACAAATACGCTCACGGAACTGACGCGGCTGCGAGTGTTTTATGTGCTCCTGATCTTCGCGCTGCTCCTCATCGGCAGTTCGGTCTTTGTGGCCCGCCTGACATTCCAGCAGGAGTTCCAAATCCTGAAGGACGTCTCGCTGGGAGCAATGTCGATCTTCACCTCGCTGCTCGCGATCGTCGCCACGGCGCGGCTCATTCCCCAGGATATGGAGGACCGGACGATCTACACAATTCTCGCAAAGCCGGTGCCGCGCATCGAATACATCCTGGGCAAAGTCTTCGGCGTGCTATTACTGCTCGTTATCAGCACGTTGGTCATGAGCGCAATGTTTCTGGCGGTGCTCTATGCGCGCG
Organism: Chthoniobacterales bacterium; assembly: GCA_035639455.1. GTDB lineage: Bacteria > Verrucomicrobiota > Verrucomicrobiia > Chthoniobacterales > UBA10450 > AV17. Next base: position 8,784 of record DASQXY010000101.1, read on the forward strand.
AACAGACGTTGTTGCACGAAACAGCCCGGCAGATGAGCGCGGCACCACGCGAACAGCTGCAAGAAGCTGTGCGCGGGATTCGAGCATCGGTATGGAATACCAATCTGGGGCCGGGGATTGCGGTGATTTTTTTGAAAGCGTGCCTGCTCGCCGCGCTGACGCTCTTCGTCTCAACCTTCGCCACTACGAGCATTTTTACGATCGTGGTCATGGTGTTCGTCTATTTCATTGGACATCTGCAAGCGACAGCGCGCGAATACTGGCTCCAGGAGCATGCGGCGACCTGGATGGCGCGAATATTTCTCGCCGTGGTAGCCCTAATTTTTCCGGACCTCCAAAGTTTTAATCTCGTGGACGATGTGGTTGCAGGCGCGGCGATCCCGGCAGTGCTGTTCACGAAAACCGCTGCGCTCGGAGTTTTCTACGCGATCATCTATACGTTGCTCGCTGCGTTCGTGTTTTACGGCAAAGAGCTGTGACCCGGCTTGTAATTGCGCTGTGCGCTCTACTTGTGATCGGCGCAATCAAGCTGCCGATCGAACGCGAGCTTACCGCGCAACATCGACAAGAGCGGTTACGCGGTGTCGAGTTTAATCTCGACCTGCGTGAGAAGCTTGGGCAGCTCGGTTTCATCGCGGCGCTGAGCGGTTTTCGCGCAGCAGTCGCGGACGTGCTCTTTATTCAGGCGCACGTAGCTTGGGAGGAGACCGAATGGGGACGGGTCCTTCTGCTGTTCCGACAAGTCACGACATTGCAGCCGCGCTCCGTCTTGTTTTGGGACATGGCAGCGTGGCACATGGCTTGGAACGCAAGCGTGGCAGCGATGAAGGATCGCACGCAGCCGCGCCTGGCACTCCGCGTCAAAGCGCAACGTGAATACTTCGCGCTCGGCAAGGATTTTCTCGAGCGCGGCATCGCGAACAACCCGGATAAGCCGCATCTCTATGACATGCTGGGCCGCCTGTATAAAGACAAATACAACGACCACGCGCACGCTGCCGAGTTGTTCGCCAAGGCGGCCGCGTTACCTGGCGCTCGGACCTACGACAAACGCTTTGCCGCCTACGAGCTCTCCTATTGTGAAGGCCGGGAACGCGAAGCTTACGCGCAGCTGCGCCAGCTTTACGACTCGGGCCCGCAGGAGCGGCTGCCGACATTGATCTCGCGGCTGAAGCTTCTGGAACAAAAACTCAATGTTCCATCAGAACAGCGGATTCCAGACCCTGATCCGCTGAAGCGTTAAATGGTTGCAGCGTTGAAGCGGTTTTCGTTTTAACGTTGCAGCGCGTCAATCGTCGCAACCGTAACAATGCGTTTCGCCATTCTGAGCGACATTCATTCGAACCTCGAAGCGCTCGAAGCGGTTCTCGATGACGCTGAGCGACAGAAGTGTACAGAGTACGTTTGTTTGGGCGATGTGGTCGGCTACAACGCTAACCCGCATGAATGCGTCGAGCGCGTGCGGGCGCTCAGTTGCCCTATCGTCAAAGGTAATCACGATGAAGAAGCCTCGCTGCCGGAATCATCAGGCGATTTCAACCCGCTGGCGGAACACGCGATGCAATGGACACGCGACAACCTCACCGGTGAGGACAAAGAATGGTTGCGCGACTTGCGTTTCGAGCGACAGGTGCGCGATTTCACGATTGTTCATGCGACGCTCGATACACCATCGCAATGGGGCTATGTGTTCAATATCCTCGATGCGGCGGCCAGTTTTACCTACCAACACACGACCGTTTGTTTCTTCGGCCACACGCACGTGCCCATGGCATTTGTTCGCGACAGTGGCGTCACGCGGCTCAAAGCCGACCGGCTCAGCATCGACGCAACGAAGAAATATTTTATCAACACCGGCAGCGTCGGCCAGCCGCGGGATGCCGACTGGCGCGCCGCCTACTGCGTCTATGATGTGGACAGAAATTTCGTCGAGGAGCGACGCGTCACCTATGAGGTCGAGCTCGCGCAGCAAAAGATAATTAAGGCCGGTTTGTCACCGCTACTTGCCGAGCGCCTCGGTTTAGGGCGCTGAGTACGCGCTCTGGATTTGGAAGACCGGAAATCCATTTTGATCATCAAACCGAGCTCTCTCGGTGACGTCGTGCATACACTCCCGGCGGTCGCATTCGTCCATGATGCGCATGCCGATGCGGAAATTACCTGGGTGATCAATCCTGAGTTCGCGCCGTTGCTCCGCGGCAATCCGCATGTCGATCACGTCCACATTTTCCCACGTGGCGAATTCCGCGGTTTGGGCGCACCGGGCAGCCTTCGTCGCTGGATTAAAATGACGAGAAAGCTTCGACCTGACCTGGCGCTCGATTTCCAAGGTCTCCTTCGGAGTGCGTTGATCGCGACAACCAGCGGCGCAAACGAGATTTACGGGATGAGCGACGCACGCGAAGGCGCACGCTGGTTTTATCAGCGGATTGCGAAAGTCAATCGCCGTGAGCACGCGATCGAGCGCTATTTAAAACTCGCGGAGTGCGCCGGCGCGACTGTGAGCGACCAGTTGCACTGTCCTCTTCCAACCGGCGACGTCTTACCACGCTTCGACCGATACCCGCCGTTCGTTCTCCTCCACCCATTTGCGCGAGGTAGCGGTAAATCGCTCTCGAATCGAGTAATCGAGGAGTTTTGTCGGGCCTTCGCGCCGACGCGCGTCGTGGTGGTCGGCCGATCTCACCGCAAGATCGCCGTCACCGACAATTGCATCGAGCTGACCAACCAGACTTCGCTCCTGCAATTGATATGGCTAATTCGGGTCGCCAGTTTCATCATCACTGTCGATAGCGGCCCGATGCACATCGCCGCGGCGATCACCGATCGACTGCTTTCAATCCATACCTGGACCGATCCACGTCGTGTCGGCCCCTACAACGCCGACGCCTGGGTCTGGAAAAATGAAAAACTGTTGCGCGTGAGCGAACTGGAAACTGCGCACGGTCTGCGCCGTTCCCGCAAATTTAAGGCGAAACATGTTCCCGCCGTTGTGGAGCTCGTCCGCCCGCTCGTCCCGATCGATCCAATGTTGGCCTAGAGCTTCGCTGCCAATCTTGCAAAAGGTCCGAAAGAACGAGAACCCTTCGCAAGCTACACCGAAGGCCAGCAGCGGTTCGGCGCCCTGTAAAATGCGTTCTGCCAATCAACGCGAATTGCTAGGGGCCTTGCGGCCACTGCGTCTCGTTTCGGCCCCGCCATATTCATACAAGCGTGAGACAGGGCGTTCTGCACGGCAACTCCGGACTAAATGGCGATGGTTTGCGACATTCCAGTTTGTCATGAGCTATTCTTCCTCTGTCGAAAAATCATTTCGACGATAAGAAAATCGCGCGGGTAGGTGATCTTGAAGTTGAAATCCTGATTTGGCACGAGGACGACTTTCCGCCCGAGATGTTGCACGGCGGAGACTTCGTCGGTCACGGAAATGCTTTTTGCCGCCAACGCCTCGTAAGCGTCGACCAGGAGTTCGCGCGCAAACACTTGCGGGGTCTGCATCGCAAAAA
>DASQXY010000102.1:0-16101 GCA_035639455.1 Chthoniobacterales bacterium
GAACGAGAACAAGCGTGGGTCGAGTTCTTCGAACGCCCGACCACAATTCGGGCAGCTCATCTCGGTGCTCACCACGCTGAGCCGGTTCTTGGAATCGAGCAGTTGCGCAGTGCCGCGGCCAATCTCCAGTGCGCGCTGTGCAATGTGGCGCAAGTTTTCAACTTGGGCTGCGCAACTTGTAAAATTGCGCCACTTTGAGCTGCTGCGCCGTCCAACGACACCGATGACTACGGAAATCGTGTGTTCCTTGAATCGCTCAAGTCGCCGAAACTGGGCGATCGGAACCAGCTGCCCATCGACAAACAAGGTATCGAATCCCTGGCGCTCGGCCCAGCGCGCGACATCGCTGTGAAACCCTTTGCGCGCTTTCACCAATGGCGCGAGCACCTTGAGGGAGCCGCGCCTCGCTGCAGCTTCAATTTCCTTCACGATCGCGGCGAGACTCTGTTTTTCTACGGGGAGTTCGCAGTCTGGACAAAATTGGGTGCCGGTTTTCGCGAACAGCAGACGGAGGAAATGATAGACCTCCGTCACTGTCGCGACAGTTGACTTGCCGCCGCCGCGCGTGACGCGTTGCTCAATGGCGACGCTGGGCGGCAAACCCGTGACAAGATCGATATCTGGTTTTTCGAGCTGCTCAACAAACTGCCGCGCATAGGGCGACATGCTGTCGAGAAAACGCCGCTGTCCTTCGGCGAAGAGAATGTCGAATGCGAGCGTCGATTTACCCGAGCCGCTGAGGCCGGTAATGACGACCATCTGGTCACGGGGAATTTTGAGATCGATGTTCTTCAAATTGTGCTCGCGCGCGCCGTGAATCTGGATCGCACCGTTTGCGCGAGCCCGGAGCGCGGGCATCCTGCCAGGCTCGACCGGCATCTTCGCGGTCGGTTCTTCTGCAGCTCGCAATACAAATACGTCTACGTCGTGGTAATCGTCGTCTCCGGTTCGCGGGAGGGATGCCGTGAACTGCGGGCTGGAACCCCGCGCTTCGGGGTGCAGCAACCGGCGCAAAAATCGTCCAGTGTGCGACTTTTTGTTGTTCGCGACCGCTTCGGGCGTGCCAACAGCAACCACTTCGCCGCCTGCATCTCCTGCTTCGGGGCCAAGATCGACAATCCAATCAGCGCACTTAATAACTTCGAGATTGTGCTCGATCACGACGAGCGAATGACCGGAGTCCACCAGTCGCTGAAAGACCCGCAGCAGCATCGCGATGTCATCGAAATGCAAACCAGTCGTTGGCTCGTCAAAGATGAACAGATTTCGAGTCGCAGACTGCGGATTGCGGATTGCGGATTGGCCATTCGTTGAACGTTGAGAGTCGGACGTTGCGCGTAGGACGTTTTTCGTTTCAGCCAAATGTCGAACCAGTTTCAGCCGTTGCGATTCACCGCCGCTGAGCGTGTTCAACGGCTGGCCGAGTCTCAAATAACCCAGCCCGACCTCATCCAGCACATACAGCGGCTCGGAAAGCGTTTTCATCTCCCCGATCTGTGCGAAAAACGGGATCGCTTCGCTCACTGTCAGCTCGAGCACATCGTGAATCGATTTGCCGTGCAACCGCACCTTGAGCACATGGGGCTGAAAACGTTTCCCTTCGCACTCGGCGCAGCGGACATAAAGATCGCTCAGGAACTGCATCTCGATCTTCTCGTAACCGGTGCCGGAGCAACGCTCGCAGCGGCCGCTGCCCGAGTTGAACGAGAACGCGCTCGCGGTGAGACCCTGCGACACGCCTTCTGGTTGCGCGGCGAACAATTCGCGAACGCGATCGTAAAGGCCCAGGTACAAGACCGGCGTTGACCGTGGCGTGCGCGCAAGCGGCGATTGATCGACCATCACCACTTCGGTGATGCGCTGCGCGCCGGTGACCGATTTGCACGCGCCGACCTCGTCGCCGTTCGCCTGGCTTTTCGCGGCGAGCAGATTGCGGTAGAGCACGTCGTGGATCAGGGTCGATTTCCCTGAGCCGGAAACGCCGGTCACGCACGTGAACACGCCGAGCGGAAGATCGACATCGATGTTCTTGAGGTTGTGCTCTCGCGCGCCGGCGATGTTGATGGATGCTGTGGATCTTCGTCGCGATTTCGGAGTAGGAATTGATTTTGCGCCCCTGATATAGTCGCGCGTCAGCGACTCGGGAGCCCGCACTTCCAAAAACTTCGGGAGCGGTCCACACCAGACCAATTCCCCGCCGCGCTCGCCGCGGCCGGGGCCGATGTCGATCAAATTGTCAGCGGCACGAATGATTTGTTCCTCGTGCTCGACCACAAGAAGGGTGTTGCCGCGATCGCGCAAGTTGTGCATGACGCGTACGAGCCTGCCGACATCTCGCGGATGCAATCCGACGCTCGGCTCGTCCATGACGAACAGCGTGTTCACGAGCGACGCGCCGAGACAGGTCGTGAGGTTCACACGCTGGACTTCGCCGCCGCTCAAAGAGCGGGTGGAACGATCGAGCGTGAGATAACCGACGCCGACTTCGCAAAGATAATTCAGGCGTGCGCAAATTTCGTTGCGCAGCATCTGCGCGGTTTTGTCCGACGGTGAGATGTCGATATTGCGCAGAACATCGCGCGCGTCGCGGATCGAAAGCGCGGTGAAATCCGGAACGGTAAATGTGGCGCATGCCTCCGGTTCGCGATGTTTCGCAAGTGGGATGCTTGCGCCACTTTGAATCTTATAGTTGAGCGCTTCGGGCTGGAAACGACCGCCGTTGCACCTCGGGCAGGTTGTATAAGCGCGGTAGCGGCTGAGCAGAACGCGCATGTGCATCTTGTAAACCTGTGATTCGAGCCAGCGGAAAAAGCCCCGCACGCCGTACCAGCGATCGTTCTCGTAATCATCGTCGGTATATTCCGCCGATTGTTTCTCGCCGTTGATGACAAAGTCCTGATCCGCCTTGGGGAGCTGTTCGAACGGCACGTTGATGTCGATGTCGCGGCGCGCACAGGCGCGGAGCAGATCTTTTTGCGATTCGCCAAATTCCTCGCCGCGGAAGACGCGCACCGCACCGCGCTTGATCGACACTGAGCGGTCGGGGATTGCCTTGTTGAGATCGATCGTGATCGTTCGACCAAAGCCGCGGCATTGCGGACAAGCGCCGAGTGGATTGTTAAAACTAAACAGCCCGGGTGTGGGCGGCCGAATCTCGAGCTCGCAATGCGCGCAATGCCAGCCGGTGGAGAAGGGAATTGTTATAGTGTCGGCCGTGTCGGCCGCATTTTTTGAATTTGCAGGCGATACGCCTGCGTCCGCAGACGAAATCGGGATGACGTTTACCTGGCCTTTGCCAAAGCGCAGCGCAGTTTCGATTGCCTCAAGCAGACGCGCGCGATTTTCTTGTATAACCGCGATTCGATCTTGAACGACCTGAACGCGTGCGCCGAGGCGTTTGATCTCTTTGGGATCGACATCAACGCGCACGACTTCGTTGTCGATCCAAACGCGGAGATATCCTTGTTGCTGAAGGAACTCGAAGAACTTTCGCGGCTCAGTTTTCGGCGGAACAGATACCCAAAAGGTGATGAGAACAGTCGGAGCACGAGCGTCGAGCCGGTTGCTTCGAGCATCGTGCTCGACTGCGGCAGGGTGTCGCGGCAGCGACGCCGCGAGAGGCGGGCAAAATGCCCGTGCTTCCGAGTCCTCGAAGAGTGCGAACACTTGATCAGCAATGCTCTTCGCGGTTTCGGGCCGAATCTCGCGGCCGCAGCTTGGGCAAAATGCTTGGGCGATGCGCGGCCAGAGCAATTTCAGATAATCACTGACCTCGGTCATGGTACCGACGGTGGAGCGCGATGTTTTGACCGGGTTGCATTGCTCAATTGCAATCGCCGGCGGAATGCCGCGGATGTCGTCTACGCGCGGTTTGTCCATGCGGTCGAGGAACTGCCGCATGTAAGGCGAAAACGTTTCGACGTACCGCCGCTGGCCTTCAGCGTATATCGTTTCGAACGCAAGCGATGATTTTCCCGAGCCGCTCGGGCCGGTCACGACCGTCAGTTTGCCGAGCGGAAGGTCGACGTCGATGCCTTTGAGATTGTTCTGGCGCGCTCCGCGGACCTCGACACAGCCGCGCTCAAAGGGCGCAGTGACGCATGCTTTTTCGGCAGTCTTCGGACCCACTGGAGATTATTTCAGAACAGCGCGACGTGCGCAAGGTGGATCGGCGGCCTCTGTAGGCTATGCTCAATCTTGAGGCTGCGTAGCGGCTCCAGGTTCGTCGCTGCGCGATTTAATTTCGCCATCGGGCGACGGAGCGCTCGATCCAACTTAAGATTTGAAGCGGCCTTGCAGGTGTTTTCGTTGCTTCAGCAGTTCGTCGGGCACGACGCCGCCAAGTGAGTCGAAGAAGCGTTTGTGGGCGGCAAGCTCTGCTCGCCATTCCTCGTGATCGATCCCAAGCAGCTCGTCGACGCATTTGTGATCGATCGAAAGCTCCTCAAGATCGAGATCGTGGATGCCCGGCAACCAGCCGATGGGCGATTTGACCGCGCCGCCGTGACCTTTGCAACGGTCAATGATCCATTTGAGCACACGCATGTTGTCACCGAACCCGGGCCAGAGAAATTGGCCGTGTATTCCTTTTCGGAACCAATTCACGTTAAAGATGAGCGGCGGATTGCTGAGGCGTTTGCCGATTTCGATCCAGTGCCGGAAATAATCGCCGATGTTGTAACCGCAGAACGGTAGCATCGCCATCGGGTCGCGGCGGACCTGGCCGACTGCGCCCGTGGCGGCGGCAGTCGTTTCCGAAGCCATGGTTGCGCCGAGGTAAACGCCGTGGTTCCAATCGAAGGCTTGATACACGAGTGGGACGGTGGTGCTGCGGCGTCCGCCGAAAATTATCGCGCTGATCGGAACGCCTTCGCCTTTCTCGAAATCAGGATCGAGCACCGGATTGTTGGCGACTGGCGTGGTGAATCGCGAATTCGGATGTGCCGCTTTTTCTTTTGACCCCGGCGTCCAATCGTGTCCGCGCCAATCAGTCACATGCATAGGCGGTGCGCCGTCCTTGCCCTCCCACCAAACATCGCCGTCATCTGTGAGCGCCACGTTGGTGTACAGTGAATCGTGCGCGATCGATTTCATCGCGTTCGGGTTCGATTTGTAATTCGTCCCCGGTACGACGCCGAAGTAGCCGTTTTCTGGATTCACCGCGAATAAGCGACCGTCGCGAATCTGCATCCAGGCGATGTCGTCGCCGACGGTGGTGATCTTCCAGCCGGCGAAATGTTTCGGGGGAATGAGCATAGCGAAATTGGTTTTGCCGCACGCGCTCGGGAACGCCGCCGCGATGTAATGTTTCTCTCCTTCAGGCGATTCGGCGCCGAGGATCAACATGTGCTCAGCCATCCAGCCTTGTTTGCGCGCGAGATACGAACCGATCCGCAGGGCGAGACATTTCTTGCTGAGCAGCACGTTGCCACCGTAACCCGAGCCGACCGAAATGATGGTGTTGTCCTGCGGGAAATGACAGATGAACCGGCGTGCCGGATCGATATCCAATAAAGAATGGACACCGCGGTTCCATTCCGCGTTTGGATCGTCGCCGAGCCGCTTCAGCGCGACCGCGCCCATCCGGGTCATGATTCGCATGCTCAACACGACGTAAATGGAATCAGTGATCTCGAATCCAACCTTCGTGAGCGGCGAATCTGGCGGGCCCATAATATAGGGGATCACAAACAGCGTCCGTCCTCGCATCGCCCCTTTGAGTAGGTTGTGCAGCTTCGAGTAAGTCTCGGCGGGCTCGCTCCAGTTGTTCGTCGGGCCGGCGTCCTCTTTCGTCGGCGTGCAAATAAAAGTGAACTGCTCGACGCGCGCGACGTCGTTCGGATTCGACCGATGCAGATATGAGCGCGGCACCTTTTGGTCGTTGAGCTTGATCAAAACTTCCTGGCGCATCGCTTCGCCGAGCAAGTAGTCATGTTCATGTTCGGAGCCGTCGCACCAAAAGATGTTTTGCGGCTTAGCCAACAGCTCGGCCTCGTGCACCCAGTCGAGCACCGCTTGATTAGCCGGTTTGTTATCCCCGATGCCGGCGGGCGGCGAAATGGCTGGCGCGAGTTCCTTCATCAAGTGGTGGCACCGCCTCCCAGCCGGTGAACCATCAGCAAGATGCAGATGCCACAAGCATCGAAGCGAGTGACGAATTTCTGCCGCTTCGCGGAGTTCTCCAAGAAATTTTTGACTGCGCTTAGCGACGCTCGCTTGCGTCATGAAAGTCACGGCTGTTTATTGGCCGCATGTTCGGAGTCACCACCTCCGATGATTATCGCCCGGTCGCCTGGATGGGTCGGTATCCGGTGGACGTAACCACCATGCTCGTCAGCGGGCACGTGGCGGTTGCAGTTTTCACGTGCGTGTTGATCGCGTTCGGCGCGGGCGGTGTTCTCGATTACCTCACTTTCGACAGCGCGCGTGTTCTATATCTGGGACAACTCTGGCGGCTGATCACGTATGCGTTCGTGCACACGCCCTCGGCGCTTTTGTGGTTCGCGATCGAAATGTACATGCTTTTCGTCTTCGGGCGCGAAGTGGAGCGTTTCCTCGGGCGACGCGCTTACATCGTGCTGTATGCATTGCTGCTCCTCGCGCCGGCGCTTATCCTCGCGGTCTGGGGTGTTTGGGAACGCTGTGCGCTTGCCGGCTCGCCAGCATTGCACTTTGGAATCTTTGTCGCGTTCGCAACGATCTATCCGCGCGTCGAGTTGTTGCTACGGATTATGGCAAAATGGTTCGCGATCATTCTCGCTGCCATTTACACGTTGCAATTGATCGCTTACCACGCCTGGAGCGATCTGGCCGTGGTCTGGACGAGCATTGGTGCGGCATTCCTATTTATCGAGTTGCGCGGCGCCGGCCCTGAGTTCGTCTGGTTGGAGCGACTGAAAGAAATTGCCCGCCCCCGGCCGAAGTTGCGCATTGTGCAAAAACCGACTGCGCGTCCATCGACGGAGCGCGATGACGTCTATGCGTCAATCGATCCCATTCTGGACAAGATTTCCAAGTCAGGGATCGGCAGTTTGACTGCCAGCGAGCGGCGTCAGCTTGACCGTGCGCGCAATCGGTTATTGAACGAGCCGAAGTAAACGCTCGTCCAGTCGCCACTTAACTGCCGCTCAAGCGCTTTGCAGATAATGCAGGAGCAACAGCTGCGCTTCCTGGATGCGCGCCGTTGAATTTCTGCGAACGACAAAATCGCCACCGAGATGGTGCGCGATAGAGGGTTCGAACCTCTGACCCCTACCGTGTCAAGGTAGTGCTCTACCACTGAGCTAACCGCGCATTCCGGCGGAGTGATCCGCCTTCGCCAAGGCTACGGCGTGACAGGTAAGTGATCGGTGATCGGTGATCAGTCAAGACCGCGTGTGTTTATCGGATCTTCGGAACGACCGTGCTGTTTACGCGGCGAGCTTGACCGCTTCCTTGTGGCCGAGGATGCGGACGGTCTGTTGCAGTTGCTCGACCTTGAGCGGTTTCTTTAACACCGTGATTGGTCCTTTGGCGAGGATGCGGTCGAGCATTTCGCTGTCGGGATAACCGGTGATAATGACGATAGGGCAGTTCGGCTGCTCCGACCGCGCAGTGTCGTAAACGTCGTCGGCCGGGCCATCGGGTAGTTTCAGATCGAGAAAGATCAGGTCGAACTTTTGTTTCTCCAGCGCGGCGAGCGCTTCTTTAACTGTGCCGACTACAATGCGGCTGAAGCCGATTTTCTTCAGGAAAACTTTAAACAAGTTTTGCAGGCTTTCATCGTCATCGACAACGAGCACGGTGGGCTGACCGGGCTTTTCTTCCTTTAGAATATCCTTGTCGAGCGAGGATTTTTTGATGCGCCAACGCCCGCCGATTTGGATCGCGGGGAGCTGGCCCCGTTGGACCAAGTAATAGACGGTCGGTAGCGGGATGCGGAGGTATTTGGCTGTTTCCTTGACGGTAAGCAGGTTGTGCATGGGGCTCGTCAATTTGTCAGCAATTTGGGGGGGGTGGGGCAAGATAAATCGCAATTGGCAAGCATTATAAATTTTAGAATCGGTGTCAATGCTTTGTTAGGTCGACCGCCGCAGCCGATTTACCATGCATCGGTGGGGCGGAACCATTTCCCTAGGGGGAAGTAGCCACTTCGCGGCTGGACAATGGAGGAGCAGCGGGTGACTATTCGCACTCGCATGAGCGCGCTCTTTTTCAAACGCTTCCTGAAAAGACCACTGCAGATCGCCTCAATTCTACCGAGCTCGCATGCGTTGGTTCAGCGCGTAGCGAGCAAGATGGACTTCAGCCGGCCGCGCGTCATCGCCGAGTACGGTCCGGGCGAGGGTGCCCACTCCCGCGAGGTGGCACGGCGGATGACGGCTGGCTCACATCTTCTGCTTTTCGAACTTGACCGGGCGTTTGCGCGCGAGCTCCAGCGACAGTTTGCGCATGATCCGCGCGTGCAAGTTATCCATGGCGACGCCGCCTCGCTCCCGGAAGAACTGGCGCGGCGCGGTTTCGATAAATGCGATTACATCCTCTCCGGCATTCCGTTCAGTATTCTCAAGCTCGACAAAAAACGTGCGCTTTTGCGCAAGACCTATGATTCGCTCGCGCCTGGGGGCAAATTTGTCATCTACCAGGTCACAAATGAGCTAAGGCAGCACGCGACCTTGTTCGAGTATGCGGAGTCCGAGTATTTCCTGCAGAATATACCGCCGATGTTTATCACCATTTTCCAAAAGGCCGTGGCCGACGGCGTCCACGCCCCTGGTGCAGACGTTGGCCGACTCGCGCTCAATCGGCAGGCATGACGGAGCGCGGAACGCGAGTGGAAAAAGACTCGATGGGCGAAATGTCGGTCCCGGCGACGGCGCTCTACGGCGCTTCTACACAACGCGCGGTGCTCAATTTTCCGATTAGCGGCTATCGGTTTTCGCGACCGTTCATCCGGGCGCTGGGCTTAATCAAGTGGGCGGCGGCGCAAGCAAATCACGACCTCGGGTTACTCGATGCCGAACGCAGCGCGCTGATTGTCCAAGCAGCAGAGGAGGTCGTCGAGGGGAAGCTCGACGAGCATTTCCCGCTCGACATTTTTCAGACCGGCTCGGCGACAAGCACAAACACCAACGCCAACGAAGTGATTGCGAACCGGTGCGCGCAATTAGCCGGTAAACCGATCGGGTCGCACGAGCTGGTGCATCCAAACGATCACGTCAACATGGGCCAGTCGAGTAATGATGTGATTCCGTCGGCCATTCACATCAGCGCGGCGGAGCAACTGAAGAATTGCCTGATTCCCGCACTGGGCAAGTTGCATGATGCGCTCGACAAAAAGGCGCGCAAATTCTGGGAAGTCATCAAGATCGGCCGCACGCATTTGATGGACGCAACGCCGGTGCGGTTGGGCCAGGAATTTTCTGGTTACGCGCAGCAGATTGCTTACGCAAAGGCGCGCGCCGAAAAGTCGCTCGAGGTTTTACGCGAGCTGGCGCTCGGGGGCACTGCCGTGGGCACAGGGCTGAATCGACATGTCCATCTTACCGGCAAAATGCTGCGCCATCTGGAACAGCGCACTGGCATCGCGTTTTACGAGGCGCATAACCATTTCGAAGCGATGGGCGGTAAGGATGCTGTGGTGGAAGCGAGCGGCGAACTCAAGACGATCGCGAGCAGCTTGTTCAAAATTGCAAATGACGTTCGGTTGTTAGGCAGCGGGCCGCGGTGCGGAATTGGCGAAATCCAGTTGCCCGCCACTCAGCCCGGGAGCTCGATCATGCCTGGCAAAGTGAACCCCGTGCTGTGCGAATCGCTGATGATGGTTTGCGCGCAGGTCTTCGGCCATGACACGACCATCACTTGGTCGGGCGCGAACGGCAATTTCGAGCTCAACGTGATGATGCCGGTGATGGCGCACGATCTCCTCGAATCTATTCGCCTACTCGCCAATGCCGTCGACGTATTCTGTGACAAATGCGTGGTTGGTATTACAGCCAACGAGAAGCGGTGCACCGAATTGGTTGAGCTGTCGATGGCTATGGTCACCAGCTTGGCTCCGAAGATTGGCTACGATCGCGCTGCAGAAATCGCCAAGGAAAGCGCCAGGACCGGCCGCACTGTGCGCGAAATCTGCCGGGAACGAAAAATCTTGTCGGAGGAAGAACTGAATCGCGTCCTCGACCCAATCGCGATGACGCAACCGGTTCGCTAAGGAAAACGATGAAGCTGCGCGTGTCCAATGTGGTGCGAACGAGTGTCGTTTTTTTCGCACTTGGCTCCGCGATGCGTGCTGCCGAATACCGGATTGAGGTCGCGCGCGTGGTCGACCAAGCAACCGCGGAATCGATCCTGGGCGAGCCGGTGAAATCGCCGACTCCGCAGAATATTGACGGCACGGACGGCTATTATTCGAAATGCAATTATTACACGGCAAAACCTGGCAAAGCGCTGGTCGTTCGGGTCTATCAAGCCGCGCCCGGAACCGATCCGCAAACCGTGCTTGAATCACTGACAGAAAGCACCGGTGCGATGACGGCGGTCCCGTTGGGCGACAAAGCACGTCTCTCGAGTGGAGCGGATGGTCGGCTGCCGCCGCACGTCGTCATGCTCTACGTCGTAAAACGCAACGCTTTGGTCACGGTCGGCATCTCTGGCTTGCACGACGACGTGCTGGCGGCGGAGAAAACGAAAGCCGTTGCGCAAAAAGTCCTTGCCAGCCTGTAGTCGCCTCGGCTTAACCACGCATGGTTGCCAAACTTGAAGGACCGCAGTTTTCCGGGGGCGCGAACATCGCGATCAAATGCCCGAGCCACACCTATGACGAGACGGTGGCATTTTATCGCGACACGCTCGCTCTGCCGCTGATCGAGGAAGAAGCGGAAGGTTGCATTTTCCAGTTCGGCCCGAATCGGCTTTGGATCGACAAGGTGCCAAACCTCAGTCATGCCGATATCTGGCTTGAGCTGGAAACAAACGACACCGAAGCGGCTGCCGCATATCTTAAGGTCCACGGGGTCACGCGGCGCGACGAAGTCGAACAACTGCGCGAGGACTTCAATGGCTTCTTCATCTCCGCACCGGACGGCGTGATCCATCTGGTCATCGGTCCCGAAGAAGCATAACGGAATTTTAGCGGCCCTGTTCTGGCTTGTGGCGATTTTTTCAAAAAACAGAAAAGCTTCACGTTGGCGCACATCCGTCACAAATTTGGCGCGACCTGCCGGTCACGCTTTCAAGAGATGTTTTTCGCGGCCGCGCCAGCGACCAATCCACGTACTCCAGCCGTAGAACCCGAGTGGTTCAAGCTCGCCGGCGGCGGTCATGGCGTCGACATCGGCCCGCGCGGCGGCGATTTTGTTGACCGCGCCGTAGTAATCGTCGATCACCATCCAGCAGCCTGCGGCGAGCTTGTCGCGATAGCAGTTGATATCACGCTGCTTAGCGGCGTCCGCGTCCAGGATGAGTAAGCCGATCCGAACGGGACCGAGGGCTTCCTGCACCGCGGCAACTGTCGCCGCGTCGCAGGAATGGCCTTTAACCAGCGTCACTAGATCAGCAACCTGCGCTTTTGCGAGGTTTCGCTCCAGATCGCGCAGAATATCGCGCGAAGCGACGCGCTCGTGCTTCAAACTGCCACCTTGCTCCACCGCAATGAGCGGTTTCCATTTTGCGGAATTGCGGATGCCACGCGCGGCAGCAATCGTCGCTCCGCCAAGGTAAGCGCCAACGTCCAGAATCGCCCCCGCACAGATTGTAGCGAAATGATAGATCAACAGGAGGACGTCGAGATGAAGCATCGAATACCTTTTCCGAATCTTGTCGAGCTCGCCATGAATAGGTTGCTGCCGGTACTGCATGAGCGTGCGCATCAAATCGAATGCGTCATGTAACTGCGCTTCCGAGTTCCTAACGGAGCAATCGCCCTGTCGCGCGTCGCAGTGCCGGCCGACGATCACGAGATCGCGCTCGACTCCTTCGACTCTGGCCACTCGCGGGAGCAATCCCCAGCGCTCGAACCCGAACCGCTCAAACAACCTCAGGCTCGCCTCGTTTTGGGCGAAGATCAGCCCAACAAGCGCATTGATGCCCAGCGATGGCGCGCGCAGCAACGCTTCTTCCAATAATTTGCTCGCTACACCGCGCCCCCTGAGTTCTTCATCGACATACACGCTCAGCTCGGCCGTGCCGCGGTATGCGCAACGGGGCAGGAACGGTTTGAAACCGAGGTAGCCGGCGATCTGGCCTGCGATCTCCCCGACCCACAACGGAAAACGGTCGGTCGAATGCTCCTTCAGCCAATCGCGCGCTTGTTCCACCGTGACCGGCTCCACTTGCGCGGTTGCGCTGCGCGTTGCAATCGCCGCATTGTAAATGTCGGCAATAGCCGACAAATCCCTGTCGAGCGCATCGCGAATCGTGATCGACTCTGTAGTCGCAGTCTGCGACCGCCGATCCGCCCCAGCAAATGAGCTCAAGCCGTTTGGAAAAACGCGGTCTCGAATGTCGGCTGAAAATCGCGCCGCTCGGTTTCGCCGAGCGCAAAGCATGCGCTGACGCTCGTTTGCGTTGCGCAATGCAGCTCGATGTCGATCTTGCCCGAGCGCGTGATCGATTCCCGCACCGCCGCAAAGGCGAGTGCCGGCGTGTTGCAGTCGCGGCTCAGATGACCGAGGATAACGCGCTCGATTTTACCCGGCAGTAAGTGTTCGATCACACTCGCAGCGGCCGTGTTCGAAAGATGACCATGGCGCGATTGGATCCGCTGTTTCACCGGCCACGGCCGATGCGAATCGTTCTGCAAAAGCTTTTCATCGTGATTCGTCTCGATCACAACCGTGCGCACGCCGCGGAGCCGCTCGATAATGACGCGTGGCGCGTAGCCTAGATCGGTGATGAACCCCAGGCTGCCTGAGCCGGCATGAAACGCGAATCCGACCGGGTCCACCGCATCGTGCGGGACGGGAAAAGTTTGAACGGTAATGTCGCAGATCGAAAACTCAGCGCCGGTGCGAAAGATTTGCCAATTATGATGTCGATCCAGGAAACAGTCGCAGCGGATCGCCTCGGCTGTGAGCGCGTTGCAATAGATCGGGATGTCGAACTTGCGACAGAGAACTTCGAGACCACAGACGTGATCACCGTGCTCGTGGGTGAGTAATACGCCGTCGAGCTTCTCCGCTGTCACGCCGCATTGCTCGAGCCGCAACACGATTTGACGCGCGCTCAAGCCCCCATCGACTAACAACCGGCAGTGATCAGTCGCGACCAGTGCACTGTTTCCCGCACTGCCGCTGCCGAGCATCGTCAAACTGAACACGAGGCGTATTTAGCGACCGGCCCGCAGTTTTCGCAAACGAAATTCCGCGAGCTCGCTTGTCAACGGTTTGTGCGATCAGCTTTTTTGATCACGAAACCGATGTAGCCCCAGCGGCCCCATTCTTCGTGCGACGTGCATGACCGATCCAGCACGCCGGTTCTTTTGTCGTGCGCATATGTCTCGGCAACGAATTTGGCAAATGCGGCGTTCATGTGGATGTCGTGCGAAACGAGCAGCCCACCCTCACGCAGGCGCGGCCAGAACTCGCGAAATTCCCAAAGCATGTGCCCGTATCGGTGCGAGCTGTCGTGCAGGAACATATCGAAGTTCGGGGGCAGTTTGTTGGTGCGAACAACGTCCTCTACTTGCGCGCGCAGCGGCACGAACCGGCGCCGCAGCTCGTTCGGGATTAACAGGCCGTGTTCGCAATTTTCGTCCCCTTCGATGCTGTAAAGCTTCGCATCGGGTAGCTCTGCATCCGCGAGTGCTTTCAAAATGAATGCTGCGGATAACCCAACAAAGCCGCCGGATTCGACGACCACAGTCGGACGATGCCAACGGGTCAGCGCATAAAGGGTGGCACAATCGAGTGCGGCCATGAGTCCCTGGCCGCCGCGCGCGGCGCGTCGGTGCATCATTTCCGCCATGAAATCACTCGCCCGAATCTTGGCGATATGACTCACGATTTCGTCCCACATCTTGTAGAGCGGAATCGGCCAAGGCTCGATCGGTGAGGCTCGTTTGGTGCCACGCGACCAGACGCGATGAAGCAGACGTGTGCGGCCCATGTGCTGCGTGACCGAACATTCGCTGCCGATTTCGCCGACGCGAATCTTTATTTAGAGCGTTCGGTCGGCGAGTGCGAGAATGCGGCGTTTCTTTTCTGCGTAATCGAGCGAACGAAAGGCGCGGATTTCTTCGAGCCGGCGCATGCCGTTGAGCGAGTCGAGAAACTGCGTGTAGCTAGCCGCGAGCTCAGTCGTTTCTAGATAACGTCCGTGCAGGTTTTCGTCGCTGAACGCGTCTGGACATTGCCGCGCGAAAAGATGAAACCGCAGCCAGCGCCGATCCGTGCGAGAGACGCGCTGTGTTTTTCGGAAGAACGCAATGAACAGTAAGAGCACGAGATACGTGTCGACCTGCGCCTGCAGTTCGAGGTTACGCGCGAAATCTTCCGACCCGATCCCGCGCGTGCCGTTCTTGAACTGGAGCGCGGCGTGCAGCGCGTGGTTGATCTCTTCCACGAACACGATGAGGGAACGAATGTTGTGGTCGCCGAGCCCGGCGCGCGGGTCGTGTCGCTCGAGCTGTTCGATCAACCAGCGGGAATAATAGATACCGACGTAAAGCCGATCGTCCGTGTGGCGCAAAAATGTGCGCGCTAATTCGCTCAATTCCCGCGTCGAGGTTCCGGCTAAAATCGACAATTGTTTGCATCGCTCGCGATTGATTAGACAATCCTCCAGATTGATGCCGACCTGCGCATAAGTGCGCTCGAGCAGTTTCTGGATTTGGCTGAAGAGCGTCTCGTTCACAGCGCCAGCGATGTCCGGTCGTCGTCGAGATTGAGCAAGCGATCGGAGAGCTCGTTTAACGCCAGGCGCACGTCGTGGAACTGCTCGGCCAGACCTTCAAATACGTCGTCGAGCTCGCAGCGGCGCGCAGTCTCATGTGAAGCCACCAGTTGATAGTTAGTACGGCCGATTTGTTCGTAAAATTTCAGGTCGGGACCGCCGCGATCGTGTCGGCGTTGCGCGCTTTCGTGAAAAATGCCGCTGACAAACAGCGAGTAGTTTCCAATATGTGCGCGCAAGAGAAATGCCTGCTCAGGGGTGACGCGCTGAAGCGCGATCAGCATTTCGCAAATGTACTGGTGCGCGTGCTGGCCGATGTTAGCCGGGCGCTCGAGCTGACTGGCCCGCGAAAAAGCCTCGAGCAGTGACGCTACGTAATCGCAGAGCTTGCGATCAGTAATCGAGGCCTGGCGCAAGACATGGCGCGCCAGCACATAAAAATAAAACTGCGGTGAAATGCGCAACTGCATCGGGTGAGATAGGATCGTCTCGACGAGTCGCGGCTCATCGAGGATGGAGTCGCGCGTTTCTGCGTCGCTCAAAAGATCGACAATCGAGACGTGATCGCGCGATGAATGAGCAACGGTGCGGACGATGAAGTCAAAATCCGCGGCGGTGAATCGTTCCCGGCAATTCGCCCTGATCATCGCGACTATCGAGCGTGGTTTTAAAGCACTGCCGGTGCCAAAGCAAGCTTATTCACAATTATTCACAAGGTCACGATACGCCCAAGGTGCGACCCCTCGAATACCTAACATCCAATGAGTTGCATTCAGCGTTGGATGTTGGACCTTGGCCGTTCGCCGTTTGCTTCTTCGCAAAGGAAGGGTGGCTGAGTCCGGTTTAAGGCACTCGACTCGAAATCGAGCGTCCCGTTACAACGGGACCGTGGGTTCGAATCCCACCCCTTCCGCGGCCTGTCGCTTTGTGCTGCTTCTCGTGCTCCCAAAGCGAATAGCGGTGGATAGCCGAGCGTTTCCTCCGAGCCGGCCTGAGAATAAATTGGGAACAACAGTGAATCAGCGGTTACAACTAGATAATGGGCGCGCACACCGCCGCGCACCCAATATTTTGTATAAAAGAAGCTTGCCGACACGCAGAAAAATGGCGAGGTTTTAATTCGCCTTTAACCCTCCCGCTTATGATCCAGCTCAAACATGGCGTCGCCCTCTCAGCCCTCGAACGAGCGGCTAAACCAGCCTCGAACCGCAAACCGAATCGGGTCGCGAA
>DASQXY010000103.1:0-4763 GCA_035639455.1 Chthoniobacterales bacterium
GCGCGGATGCACTCGACCTGTTTTTGTCTCATCGCGCGGAGCACGTTCCGCCCGATGCGCCCGAAGCCGTTGATAGCAAAGTTAGCCATAGGTAATGTCTCCGAACTTGGGATTGGGGCTGCCGATCAATCGTTCAGCAGCAATGAGATGGACAAATTAAAATGGGCACACGCGTGAAGCAATTGCGAACTGCCGGCGCATTCGCGCTGGCGTGTTCCATCTTGTGCGCCCCGGTCATTCACGCCGTGCGGGCCGATTCTTCACAAACGAAAACGATTTTGGTTTTCGGCGACAGTTTGTCGGAGGGATTCCACCTGAAGAGCAGTCAAGCGTATCCCGCGCTGCTGCTCGATAAACTGCGCGATGCCGGTCTGGAATACCAACTCGTCAATGCGAGTCAAAGCGGCGGCACGACCGCCGGCGGTCTGGCGCGGCTCCCGCCCCATCTCAAGCGCAAGGTCGACATCTTTATTCTCGAACTCGGCATCAATGACGCGTTTCTTGGCGTCCCAATCGAAAAAATCGAAGCCAATCTCCAATCGATCATCGATCAGGTGAAGGCGCGCAATCCGAATGTGCGGATCATCATCTGCGGCATGCAGATACCTAATTTCGCCGCCGACGCTTATGTCGCTGCGTTCGGCAAAATGTACTTCGATGTTGCTGAGAAAAATCACGCCACACTTGTGCCGTATTTACTCCAAGGCGTCGGTGGCGACCCGAACCTAAACCTAGGCGACGGCATTCATCCGAATGCGGCCGGCCAAAAAGTCCTCGCCGAAACCGTCTGGCGCGTGCTTGAGCCAATCGCGCGCGGAGTGTCCACGGAGTCATCCCGCTCCGCGCAACCGGTTGAAAACGTCGAACACTGAATGCCCAACGGCCAATCTCGAATGCAGAGCTCTGACTTCAATATCCGGCCTTGGGTGTTGGACGTTCGGCGTTTGCTTGTGCTGAGTTGTAGCCGCCACACGGCCAATGTGTTCGCGCGTGCCGTAGAATAAGTGATGGACCCCGCGCGACCAGGTGAGCTCGAACCGCAGGACCCGCAGAATCCCGAACGCGCCAATCACGCGATTGTCGAAACGATCGAGGTTGCGACAGAAGGCGAAGATTGCGACGAATGCGTGCGCCGATTGCGCCCGGAACTGATGAAAATCAACGGCGTCCGCGATGTCGTTGTCGATCTTGAGCGTCAGCGCGTCGTCGTCACCTTCGACGCGCGCAAAACGCACGCGCCAGATCTCCACGACGCGATTCTACAGAGCGGCTACAAACCCGCGCCTGAAGCAGAATAAGCAAACGCCGAACTCTCAACCGCGAACGCCGAGTATTGAAACCAAACTGTAGCTTCTGCATTCGAGATTGGGTGTTCGGCGTTGGGCGTTTTCTTCTCTTACACCGCCGGTTGTTGTTGGGTCAGGCAATGGAACGTGCCAAGGCCCCAGATTAATTCCCGGCAGTCGGTTCCGATAACGCGGCGGTCGAGAAAACAATCCTGCAAGACCGACAATGCGATTTCGTCCGCCGGATCGGCGAAGGTCGGGCAAAGCACGCACCTGTTTGCGACATAAAAGTTCGCGTAGCTCGCCGGCAAGCGCAGACCTTCACGCACGATCTTCTTCGGCATGGGCATCGTAACGATGTCGAGCTTGCGGCCGCTGACTTCGATTTTGCGCAGCCGGGCGAGATTTTCCTGGAGCGGCTCATAATTTTGGTCGTCCGGATTTTTTTCGATGACGGCGACAACTTTCGTTTCCGAAACGAATCGCGCGGTATCGTCGATGTGGCCATCGGTATCGTCCCCGGCGATGCCGGAGGCGAGCCAGAGGATCTCACGCACACCGAGATAGTCCCGGAGCCGTTGCTCGATCTGCTCGCGACTTAGATTCGGGTTGCGGTTCTTATTCAACAGACACGACTCGGTCGTGAGGAGCGCGCCTGCGCCGTTCACGTCGATTGAGCCGCCTTCAAGGATCATGCGCGGATAAAACACCGACACGTTCACCATCTCGGCCACGCGCGTCGGGACGACTTCGTCCAAATCGCACGGCGGATATTTGCCGCCCCACGCATTGTAATCCCAATCGACCACCGCCAATCGATTCGGCCCGCCCTCCTGGCGGGCAGGTCCTAGCCGTGTCAGTGGTTCCGGCTCGGCGCCGAACCGGCTCGAGTCGTCGTCGCGCACCACAAAGATCGGCCCATGGTCGCGACACCACGGCTCGTTGGTGGGAATCCGGTAAAACGTAACCCGCGCAAGATCGATATCCTTGAGCACGGCGCGCGCCTCGGCTTCGTGCGCGCCGTTGCAAACGTTGATGCAAACCTGTTCGGACTCGACCAGCGCTGCGACCATAGCGCGCAACGCAGGCATCACACGATTGAACGACCCGGGGAAACTGATCCCTTCCCGCCGCGGCCAGGACAACCACGTCGCCTCATGCCGCTCCCATTCCGCCGGCATCCGGTAGCCAAGCGCGACCGGAGTTTGCGGCGATTCCGTCATTCACCCGTAAACGTTCAACATCGACGCGGCGGCGTCCAGTTGAGACGGCGCAGCGCGCTCTCTCTGTGGCTGTGAAGCCAAGATTATCGAGTGCATGACCGCGGTCGAACCCGTCCCATTAACACCGGCCTTGAGGCCACTGCGACGCCAACCAGATCGCGAGCAGTGGGAGTACACCGGCCTGAAATCCGGTGTTAATACGAAGCTTGGGCTACGCTGGCGCGCCGCCCAATGCGCCGGGGAGAGGCGGGGCGACGTCCGGGCCGACGACGACTTGCTTGGGCGGCTTTTCCGGCGGCATCTTCTGACCGCTCGGTGCGGCAACTGGCGGCGGTGGATTGAGCATCCGGCCGTGTTCGACGATTTCCTTAATCTGCGAGCCGTCCAAGGTCTCGTATTCCAGCAGCGCTTTGGCGATTACCTCGAGTTTGTCCCGGTGGGCGAGCAAAGTGTGTTTGGCGGTTTGATATGCGTGGTCGAGTAGCCGGCGCACTTCGCGGTCGATCTCTTCCGCGGTGGCTTCGCTGTAATCGCGATTCCGCGTCAGTTCACGACCGAGGAAGACGTAATCCTCGTGTTCACCGTACTCGACCATGCCCATTTTTTCGCTCATTCCCCATTCGCAAACCATCCGGCGCGCAATGGCTGTGGCGCCTCTGATGTCGCCGCGCGCGCCATTGGTGATGTCGCCGAAGATAATTTCTTCCGCGACGCGGCCGCCCATGGCGACTGCGAGACTGGCCAGCAATTCGTTTTTGCGATTGGTGTATTTGTCTTCCTCCGGCAACCACATGGTCGATCCAAGCGACGGCCCCCGCGGGATAATGGTGACCTTGTGGAGCGGCTCGGTATTGGGCAAAAGCTCAAGCAACAGCGCGTGACCGGCCTCGTGGTAGGCGGTATTCATTTTTTCTTTCTCGCTCAACGCGAGGCTGCGGCGCTCCTTACCCCAGCGGACTTTGTCGCGCGCTTCTTCCAGTTCGGCGAGCGTGATGCCCTTTAATCCGCGTCGCGCGGCGAGCAGCGCGGCTTCGTTAATGACGTTGGCTAGCTCAGCACCGGAATAGCCAGGCGTGCCGCGGGCGACCACGGCAAGGTCTACACCTTCGGCGAGTTTCACTTTTTTGGCGTGAACACGCAAGATTTCTTCGCGACCTTTTACGTCCGGGAGGTTGACCGTGATCTGTCGATCAAACCGGCCTGGGCGGAGCAACGCCGGATCAAGCACGTCGGGGCGATTCGTCGCGGCGATGATGATGACGCCTTCCTGGGTGTCGAAACCGTCCATCTCGACGAGCAAGGCATTGAGCGTTTGCTCGCGTTCATCGTGGCCGCCGCCGACCCCGTGACCGCGGTGGCGGCCGACGGCGTCGATCTCGTCAATGAAAATGATGCACGGCGCCGATTTCTTGCCTTGCTCGAACATGTCGCGAACGCGGCTGGCACCGACGCCGACAAACATCTCGACGAAATCCGAGCCGCTAATCGAGAAGAACGGCACGTCCGCTTCACCCGCGATGGCACGGGCGAGCAGAGTCTTGCCAGTGCCTGGTGGCCCGATCAGGAGCACGCCTTTCGGAATGCGGCCGCCGAGTTTCTGGAATTTCTTTGGGTCGCGCAGAAACTCGACCAGTTCCTGCACTTCCTCTTTCGCTTCCTCGACTCCAGCGACGTCCCGGAAGGTGATCTTGTTTTTATCACGCGAAAGCATCCGCGCTTTCGATTTGCCGAAGTTAAGCGCGCCTTTCCCCGCCATCCGAATCTGCTGGCGAAACAGGAAATAGAGAACGAGCAGAAAGAGTGCGATGGGCAGAAAACCTGCGACGGTCTGCGCAATCACATTCGACTCCGTCTTGATTGCCGGCTGAATGCCGGCGGCGTTCAGCTTCTGCTGCAGGTCATTTGTAAAATTGAGATAGATGGTCGTCCGGAACTTAATGGGTTGGGCCGGTTGCGAGCCAACGCCTTGCCGGACGTAATAGCCGCTCAATGCTTGCGTGGCGCGGCCTTCCTCGACAATCAAAGTGAGGGGGAAATTTTTGTCGTTAACGATCTGTTTGTTCTCGAGCAGCTCAAGGAAGCGGTTGTAGGGGACTTCCTCGACGGGTTGCATGCCACCGCGGTAAAAGAGCATCGCCAAACCGATAAACGCGAAGGCGATGACGATGAGGATGACGCCGCGCCAATTGAAGTTCGGCTCGCTACCGCGGGGTCTGTTTTCCCGGTTAGAATTGCGGTCCGATGAGGCCATGAG
>DASQXY010000104.1:0-6379 GCA_035639455.1 Chthoniobacterales bacterium
CGGATTTGTTGTCCTAACGCTCGATCTCGTCTGGACGATGTGGCTGCTGGCGACGATCGAAATGGGCGAGTTCTCCAGCTTTCGCCGCCCTCTGCTCA
Organism: Chthoniobacterales bacterium; assembly: GCA_035639455.1. Lineage (GTDB taxonomy): Bacteria > Verrucomicrobiota > Verrucomicrobiia > Chthoniobacterales > UBA10450 > AV17. The sequence goes on from DASQXY010000104.1 coordinate 99, forward strand.
TAGGAGTGCCGATCGGATTTGTGCTGGCGCTTCGGTTTGTCGACGAATTCCTCGCGGTGCGCGCCCTCGGGATCTTTTGTCTGCTTGCGGCCGAGCCGCTGCTCGATGCAGCTTTTTTGCGCTACGAACCGAGTCGGCTGCTGGTCACGGTTTTTGCCTATGGGTTGATCGTCGCGGGCCTCTTCTGGGTGATGATCCCGTATCTGCTGCGTGACCAAATCAATTGGACTGCGCAGAGCACGCCGCGCTGGCGGACGCTGCATGCGGTCTGTCTCGCGTACGGCGCGGCGATTCTCGTGTTTGCGGTTACGCAGTACTGAGCTGATGCGGTCGCGGCGCTCTGCGGGCGTGCGACACGATTCTTTTCGCCGCGGTCGCAGACCGCCGCTACAGAAATAACGTGAAGCGCATCCTGGTCATCCGCGGCGGCGCGATTGGTGATTTCGTGTTAACTCTTCCAGCGCTGCGGGCGCTGCGGGACGCGTACTCAAGCGCTTATCTGGAAGTTCTCGGCTACAAACACATCGCCGCGTTGGCCGAGACAACCGGCTACGCCGATGCAGTTCGTTCCATCGAATATGGCCCGCTCTCCAGTTTCTTTGCGCGAAATACAGAGTTGCCGCGGGAACTGACGGAGCACTTCAGCAGTTTTGATTTGATTGTGAGCTATCTTTACGATCCAGACTGGATCTTTGAAACGAACCTCCGCCGAGCGGGCGTTCAGAACCTGATCATTGGGCCGGGTAAGCTGACAAACAGCGCGCACGCGGCGGAGCAACTCGCCCGCCCTTTGCAGGAGCTCGGAATCTACGTCAGTGATTTCGCGCCGCAGATCTCGCCTTCTGAGCCAGATCGAGATGTTGCAAGGGAATTCCTTCATGGCTGCGCTCGCCCGCTTGTGGCGCTCCATCCCGGCAGCGGAAGCGAGAACAAAAACTGGCCGCTGCCCGGATGGATCCAGCTCGGGAACGATCTGTTAGGCGCAAAGACTTTCGCCGGATCGCTTGTGGTGGTGTCGAGCGAAGCCGACCAGGCGCAGGTCGGCCAATTGCAAGCGATCTGGACAACCAACCGGATCTGCTTCGCAAAAAATCTGCCGCTGACGGTTTTGACCGCGATTCTGGAGCACGTGGTGTTCCTCGGTCACGACAGCGGGATATCGCACGTGGCCGCGGCCGCTGGCGCGAATTGCATTTTATTATTCGGCCCGACCGATGCAAAAGTCTGGGCGCCGCGAAATGAAAATGTCCGTGTTATTCAGGCGCGAAATCGCGATTTGCGAGCGCTGGATATCGATCTTGTCCGCACGGCGCTCGCTCAAGAGCTGATGCGCATCGGCATCAGTACGTAAAGGAAGGGGCTCTGGATCTTCAGCACGCCGGGGCTCATCTCGTCGATGAGATCCAGATAAACTTCGTCCTCCGTCAGCGCGCGCAGTGGCGCCATGAGAAATTCCGGATTAAAGGCGATTGAGAAATCTCGGCCTTTGTACGCGACCGGGAGCGATTCCTTGGCTTCACCAATCTCTGGGGTGTTCGCCGTGATATCGATGTTGTTCTTGCTGAAGTTGAGTTTGATGGAATTCGATTTGTCACTGGTCAGCAAAGAAACACGGCGCAAAGAGTTGAGTAACGTCTCGCGCTCGAGAGTGACCCGTTCTTTCGCCTCGGTCGGGATCACCTGTTTGTAATTTGGGTAATTTCCCTCGATCAACTTTGAGACGAGGAGCGTGTTGTTGAGCTCAAATGCGATCTGGCCGCTGCCCATGCTCACTTTCACGTCGCCATTGTCGGTCAGCAGACGCTGCAGTTCGGTAACCGCTTTGGTCGGCACGATAATGTCAGCCTCGTGGCTGCGCGGAAATTCGAGCTCAATATCGACCATCGCGAGTCGACGACCGTCGGTCGCGACCAGCGTGAGCTTGTTGTCCTTGAAACTAAACAACACGCCATTGAGCACATAGCGCGTCTCGTCCGTGGAGATCGCGTATGAGGTCTTGCGCAAGCCATCGCGCAAATCCTTTTGCCGCATCGTCATGACTTTCGCGTCCTCAAACTTCGGCAGCGGCGGAAATTCCTCCTCTGGGAGACCGAGGATTTTGAAAAAGCTTTGCCCGCTGCGGATCGAAGCCGTGTTTTTTCCGTCGACGTCGAAGTGAATTTCACTCGAGGGCAGCTCGCGGATGATGTTGAACAACCGCCGGGCCGGCAGTGTCGTCGCGCCCGATTTTTCCACGTCGGCTTCGAAGCTGCCGCGCACACCGACATCGAGATCGGTCGTAGTGAGGCGCACTTGGTTGCCGTTCGCCTGCAGCAGGACGTTCGACAAAATCGGTAGCGTCGTTCGCGTGCTGACGACGTTCTGCACCTGCTGCAAACCGTCGAGCAATTTCTCTTTTGTAACAGTGAACTTCATGGCCGCAGCGTCGCCTAAGATGTAAGGCTTAGGGTTTTATTCGGCAACCGCAAAACTCTGCTAGCGCTGAAGTGAACTGTCGATGAACGAAATAGTTTGGCGCAAACTGTCCTGTTCCTTCATTCGTCTCTTCACCAGCTTGCACGCATGCATTACCGTCCCGTGGTCGCGGCCGCCAAAAGCGTCCCCGATTTCGTTAAGTGAGGCTTTGGTCAGCTCGCGCGCGAGATACATCGCCACCTGGCGCGGAAAAGCGATGTTGGCAGGGCGGCGTTTGCTTGTCATGTCTGCGAGGCGCACGTCGAAGTGTTCGGCAACGCGCCGCTGAATTTGCTCAATCGTGATCGCGTGCCGCGCTTCTTCCTGCAAGATGTCCTTGAGCAACCCCTCCACCACATCCTGCGTCAGTTCCTTGCCGCTGAGGGACGCGAATGACGCTACCCGCATGAGCGCGCCTTCCAGCCGGCGCACATTGCTGCGTATGCGATTGGCAAGGAACTGGAAAATGTCGTCGCTTAGCTTGATCTGCATGGCCCGCGCTTTCATCCGCAAGATCGCGAGACGGGTTTCGATATCGGGCGGCTGAAGCTCGGCGGTCAAACCCCATTCGAATCGCGAGACAAGCCGCTTCTCCAGATTGGCAATTTCCGACGGAGGCCGATCGCTCGAGAGCACGATCTGTTTGTGACCGTCAAACAGTGTGTTGAACGTGTGGAAGAATTCTTCCTGGGATCGTTCCTTGCCGGCAAGAAATTGAATGTCGTCGATCAAAAGCAGATCGGCCTGGCGATAACGTTTGCGGAATTTGACAAGGTTACTGTGCTGAATCGCGTCGATGAACTCGTTGATGAAGAGCTCGCTCGAAACGTAAATCACCTTCGTGGCTTTCTTTTTTCGCCAGACGAAATCGCCGATCGCCTGCATTAGGTGCGTCTTGCCCAGCCCGACGCCGCCATAAATAAAGAGCGGGTTGTACGTCCGCGCCGGTGCCTGAGCAACGGCCAAGCTGGCCGCGTGCGCGATCTCATTGTTCGGACCGACGACAAATGTCTCGAACGTGTTTCGCGGGTTCAGACCAAGGGCGCTCCCGATGGTTTTTGTGTCGTGCTCTCTACCCTGCGCTTGCGGCAGTACTGCATCCTCAGCCACTTCGCTGCCGGACTTGCCTGGAAACACAAACTTCACTTCGCGCGGCGCACCAAAAGCGGTCATGATCGCCGCCTGCAACGCGGCCATGTGATTACTTTCAATCCAGAATTGGTAAATGTTGTTTGGAACACGAAACGTCAGCTGCGTGTCCGTCGTCTCGACCAGGTCGACGGCAGAAAACCAGCGCTTGAAAGTGTCGGCACTGACCTGTGGTTTGAGGGCGGCGGCGAGTCGCTGCCAAAGCTCAGCGCATTTGTCTTTCATAGGAGTTGTTAACAGTGTTACACAACCGTCACAGAGCGATTTTCCGAGGGAAAACGAGCGACGCCGTGCACGCGTGTTCGCGTTTCCAGTGGTGCTGTGTCAGATGGACAGTGTTGCCGCAAAGAGGAAAAACTTCCGAAATACGAGGGAGAATCACTTTTGCCGCGATCGATCCGTGCGTGGTTTGCGCGATATCGACATTTGGGGTTCCGTTGATTGGAGACGAGGTTAAGGCGTCACTCATGTAGCTGCTCTCTGAGCGGGCAAAAGCTGTTCACAGGTTATTCACATCCTCTCCTGTTTCGCCCTGCCGCACGGCTGGAGATTAGAAATCGCGTTTCGGAGCGACAAGAAAAAAACCGAAATTTTATTTTTTTTTCCGCGCAAAAAAATCTTGACGGAAAAATCAAAACGAGCGTGTGCCCGAAAACGCCCTCGGTGCTGCCTCGTGTAAAATTCCGCCGAAGTTGACCTCGTTGGTTCGCGCGGGCATTTTCCTGCCGCTTGGAAACTGTGGGAGAGCCAATTCGCGCGCCGAAGAATGGAGTTGCAGCAGAATCACATCGCGAATTGATCTCGAAAACTCTTTACCCGCGGTGATATTTCCGTGTCTTGCGCATGCGCACTGGTCTTGCTCTTTCGCTTGCCGTTTCTTTCGCACTCGCAACCGCAAAAATACTTGCGATTGAAGAATTATTGCCACCATTCGGCTTTCGCTGGAACGACCCGATGTCGCGCGTCGAGGCGGTACTCGAGGGCGCCAAAGCGCGCATCATTTCCCGCGAGAAAAAGGAAGGCCGCGAGGTTTGGACTGTGGAAGGCCTGGTCCATCCGGGGCTGAAGCGGACGCTCTTCACCTTCAAGGGCGGCGCGCTTTTCGGCGTCGAGTTGCAATACGAATATCCCGATTGGTCGATTGAGCGCTATAACCAGCGCATGGGCGAAATCCGCAAGTACTTCGACGAAAAATACGGGACCGGGAAATTGGTTTCACGCGCGCGCGATACGGACAGCGATGTGATCCAGACGCTGGTCGGCTACCAGTGGATGGTTGGCGCGACGATGCTGGAGCTATTTTATTTCTCTGCCCAGCACGACGCGCTCGTTTACCGCACCATCACCGTCGATTACAAAGCGCTGTGAGCTTTAGCCACGGCGCTGTGCGCCGCCTTCGCCAATGCGGCAACAGACGCGCCGCAGGCGCGTGGCTACAGCACCGTTTCGCTCGGCTGCAGCTCGCGATCTGCAACGCGAACGCGCTGCCCGCGCCTGGTCTCTTTTTGCAGACGTTTGAGCCGGCTGGCCAACGCCGCTTTGGCCGCGGAGCTCATCCGATCGATGAACAGGATCCCATTAAGATGATCAACCTCGTGCTGCAGCGCGCGGGCGAGCAAGCCGCCGGCTTCCAACTCGATTTCTCGATCCAACATTTGCGCGCGCGCGATTACTGAGCCGGGTCGCTCGATTTCGCCGGTGATTTCCGGAAAGCTCAAACAGCCTTCCACAGCCAGTTCCGTTTCACCGCGCAACTCTAATGAAGGATTGATCAGCACCAGCGGCATCGTCGTTTTCGGATCGACTTCTTGGCCGTTGATTCGGATCGTGCTGGGCCGGTCCTCGACTTGGGAAACATCGATGACTGTCAATTGCAACGGTTCGCCGACTTGTTGCGCGGCCAAACCGATGCCGTTCGCGGCGTGCATCGTTTCGATCATGTTCGCGGCCAAGTCGCGAATTCGATCATCGATCTTTTCAACGCGCCGCCCCTGCACGCGCAATATCGGGTTGCCGTAACGGAAGATTGGCAGCTTCATTCCGGTTCGCGTGTGAATGACGGCAGATTTTTGACGCCGGCCAGTTTCAGCGCATCCATCACTTTGACAATCATGCCCCACGACGCCTTGCGATCGGCTTGTAATGCGAGCGTCGATTTCCGCCTTTCCGGTAGATCCCGCACCGCCTCCTCCAATTGATCCACCTCAATTGGCCGACCGTCGAGCTGCACCTGGTCGTTCTCATCCACACTCACGATGGCGTGCTCCAGCTCAGCCGGTTTCTTCGTCGCGGTCTTTGATTCCGGAAGATTAATCTGCACCTCGGGCTGGTCTTTTTTGAATGTCGTCGAAACAACAAAAAAGATCAGCAGGATGATGAGAATGTCGACGAGCGAGACGATGATAATTGTTGGTGCGCGCCGTTTTCGGACCGCAAAGTTCATCGTGTAAGTCGCGCGTGGGTGTCACGCCACCGGAGTGGGGACAGTCACGGCCGCCGGTGGTGAAGTTTTCGTCGGCACAAATTCGCGCCCGCTCCGCCCATAATAACATTTATTGATCAACTCCACGACCAACGTCTCCATTTCGACCGACATGACTTCTACTTTTTTCGAGAAGTAACTGAATCCGATCAGCGTCGGAACCGCAATTGACAACCCGAATACCGTCGCGTTCAAC
>DASQXY010000105.1:0-4983 GCA_035639455.1 Chthoniobacterales bacterium
GAGCGGTTCACCGTAAACTTTTCGATTAACGTCGGCAGCGGGATTGGACCGGCCACGCGCGCGCCGGTGCGCTTTGCCGTTTCGACGATATCGATCGCTGATTGGTCGAGCATGCGATGGTCGAACGCCTTCAAGCGAATACGAATTTTTTGGCCATTCGCCATTACTTCGTCTCCTTCTGGTCAAGAATGGCGGCGACGAGGTTTGGCGGCACCGGTTCGAAATGCGATGGCTCCATCGAATAACTCGAGCGGCCTTTCGATAACGAGCGAATCGCCGTCGCATATCCGAAGAGTTCCGCGAGCGGCACCAGCGCATGAATGATGGCCATGTTGCCGCGCGTCTCGATGCTCTGAATGCTGCCACGACGCCGGCTCAAATCGCCGCAGATATCGCCCTGGTATTCATCCGGCGTGATGTTTTCGACTTTCATGATCGGTTCGAGCAGGATTGGTTTGCCCTGTTTAAAGCCGTCTTTCATCGCGAAGATCGCGGCCATCTTGAATGCGAGCTCGCTCGAGTCGACTTCGTGGAAAGACCCGAACACGATATCGACGTCAACATCGACAACCGGATAGCCGCCGAGCACGCCGTTAAGCACGGCTTCCTCAATGCCCTTCTTCACCGCCGGGATGTACTCCTTCGGGATAATGCCGCCGACGATCTTATTGTTAACAAGCAATCCTTTGCCACGCTCGGTTGGTCGGACATCGACTTCGACGTGGCCATACTGACCGCGACCGCCGGATTGCTTGATCAACTTGCCGACGCCATGCGCGCTGGTCGTGATCGTCTCGCGATAGGCGATCTGTGGTTTGCCCGCGTTCGCGTCCACCTTGAACTCGCGGAACATGCGATCGCGGATGATTTCGAGGTGGAGCTCGCCCATGCCGGCGATGATCGTCTGCCCAGTGTCCTCGTGCGTGTAGACGCGGAATGTCGGATCTTCCTCGGCTAATCGCTGCAACGCGGTCCCCATTTTTTCCTGGTCGAGTTTCGTCTTCGGCTCGATTGCCATCGAAATAACCGGGTCGGGGAATGATGGAGGCTCGAGGAGAATGGGATACTCTTCGTCACAAAGCGTATCGCCGGTGGTGATGTTCTTGATCCCAACAATCGCGGCAATATCGCCCGAGTAGCAGGTGTCGATGTCTTCGCGTTTGTCCGCCTGGATCTGGATCAAACGCGAGATGCGTTCGCGTTTGTTTGTCCGCGGATTGTAAACCGTGTCGCCTTTCGAAAGCGTGCCAGAATAAACACGGAAAAACACGAGCTTCCCGACGAACGGATCGCTCCAGAGCTTGAACGCGATCGAGCAGAATGGCCCATTGTCGTCAGTCACCGCTTCCATCGGCTCGCCCGTATCCGGGTTTTGGCCTTTCGCCGGCGGGATATCGAGCGGGCTCGGCAGGTAATCGACGACGGCATCGATCAAATATTGGATGCCGATGTTTTTCAGCGCCGAGCCGCCGATGACCGGAACGAATTTATTCGCGATCGTTTGACGGCGAATCGCCGCTTTCAACAACTCCGGCGTGACCGGTTGCTCGTGAATGACAACTTCGGCGAGCTCATCGTCGATATTCGAAACTTGTTCGACGAGATTCTGATAAGCCTGTTCGACAAGGTCGACATGTTCCTTCGGAATGTCCGTGACTTCGTATGTCGATCCAAGCTGATCGTCCTCCGAATAAATGATCGCCTTCTTATTAATGACATCGAGCTGACCACGCAGTTGATCTTCGCGGCCTAACGGCAACAAAACCGGCCACGCATTCGCGCCGAGCTTTTTGTGAATGCTCTCAACCGACATTGCGAAATCGGCGCCGACGCGGTCCATCTTGTTGATGAACGCGAGGCGCGGAACGTTGTATTTCGTCGCCTGCCGCCAAACGGTTTCGGATTGCGGCTGAACACCGGCGACGCCGTCGAAAACCGCGATCGCACCGTCGAGGACGCGGAGCGAGCGCTCGACCTCCGCGGTAAAGTCAACGTGACCGGGCGTGTCGATGATGTTGATGCGCTGCTTGAGGCCTTCGAAAATTTTGTAAACGCCCGGCTCCTCTTTCTGTGCCCACGAACACGTCGTCGCCGCGGACGTGATCGTGATTCCGCGTTCGCGTTCCTGCTCCATCCAGTCGGTCACGGTGGTGCCTTCATGCACCTCGCCCATCCTGTGGATCATGCCTGTGTAGAACAGCACGCGCTCGGTGATCGTCGTTTTGCCGGCGTCGATGTGCGCCGCAATGCCGATGTTGCGCGTCCGCTCGAGTGGGAACTTGCGGTTCGGCGAGTTCGGGTCTTTCGCCGCAGCTGCCGGTTGTTTTTCGAGAGTGGCCGTCGCCATAAAAGTTACCAGCGGAAATGCGCAAACGCGCGGTTCGCTTGCGCCATTTTGTGCGTGTCTTCGCGTTTCTTGATCGCGTTGCCCTGGCCCGCGGCTGCGTCTTTGATTTCCTGGGCTAGTGCATCCGCCATCGGCATGCCTTTGCGGTTATCGGCGTATTGCACGATCCAGCGCGTGGCGAGTGAGACCTGCCGGCCCGGCGCCACTTCCATCGGCACTTGATAGGTCGCCCCGCCCACGCGACGCGACTTCACTTCCAGCCGCGGTCGGACGTTTTCCAGTGCCTTGTTTAAAACGTCGAGCGGATCGACCGAATCCGAGCCTTCGCGCGACTTTTCAATCGCACGGTAAACAATGCGCTCAGCGAGCGATTTCTTGCCGCGCTTCATCACGGTGGAAATGAGACGCGCGACCGCCGGGCTGCCGTAGCGGGAATCGACGCGCTCCTCTTTTTTGTAAACTTTCCGCCTCCGTGACATTGTCGACTTTGCGTTTCAAATTTACTTCTTCGCTGCGGCGCCTTCCTTGGCTGCGCCGGCACCCCCGCCGCCGCCCGCTCCCGCGGCAGCGCCAGCTTTCGGCCGCTTCGCTCCATATTTCGAACGACTGCGGCGGCGGCCATCCACGCCCAACGAATCGAGCGTGCCGCGCACAATATGGTAGCGCACGCCCGGCAGATCTTTCACCCGTCCGCCGCGTACGAGCACAATCGAGTGCTCCTGCAGGTTGTGCCCCTCGCCTGGAATATAGGCAATCACTTCCTGGCCATTCGTCAATCGCACCTTCGCCACCTTGCGCAGAGCAGAATTTGGCTTCTTCGGCGTGCGCGTCATCACTTGCACGCACACCCCGCGCCGCTGCGGACAATCGGTCAGCGCCGGTGACTTCGATTTCACCGACACTTTGCGGCGTCCTTTGCGAATAAGCTGATTAATGGTAGGCATTTGGGTCAACAAAACGCCGCCCGAACGGGGTCAATTTGGGCGACAAAAAACCCGCCCAAGCCACGCAACCTCCTACGTGCCTGTGCGGTGGACGCTGACTATATGGGTAAAATCCTGAGTCGCAAAGATTATTTTGGCCGCGTTTGTTATCCCGAGTGGAGTCGAGGAATCTCTAAAGTTCCCAATGCAGAAAACGTTTGAACTTCTCGCGCAAGAACCTGCGCTGAGCGACAGCCGGAACGGTCGATCCGCCACAGGAGGGATTCGCCGTCGGGAACAATCCAAAGCGCGGCGCGGCCGATTGACGACCGCGCATGGCGTAATCGAGACACCAGCGTTTATCCCGGTGGGGACGCAGGGTTCGGTGAAAGCGGTGAGCCCGCGCGAGCTGCGCGACCTGAAAACGCAGATCATCCTCGCGAACACGTATCATCTGTTCGTTAGGCCGGGAGTGGAGGTGATCAAGCATTTCGGTGGGCTGCATCGCTTCATGAATTGGCACGGACCGATTCTGACCGACAGCGGCGGCTATCAAATCTTCTCGCTGGCGAAGTTGCGGAAGATCACGGATCAGGGAGTGGAGTTTCAAAATCACGTCGATGGAACACCGGCTTTTCTTTCGCCGCAGACCGCGATGGAGATTCAGGCGACGCTCGGCAGCGATATCGCGATGGTGCTGGATGAATGCCCGCCTTGGCCGTGCGCGCGCGATTACGCGGCACGCAGCGCGGAGCTGACAGCGCGCTGGGCAAGGCGGTGCAAAGAATGGAAAGAAGAAAACGCCCAACGCCGACCGCCCAACGCCCAATCTCGAATTTCCGAGGCTCCGTCTACCAAGTATCAACCATCAACTATCGACTCTCTGCTATTCGGCATTGTGCAAGGCGGGACGTTTGATGATCTGCGGAAGGAATCGGCGCAGGCGATTGTTCATATTGATTTTGATGGTTATGCGATCGGCGGGGTGAGCGTAGGCGAGCCGGAGGAGGAGATGATGCGCGCCGTAGAAGCGAGCGAGCCGCTTCTACCTAAGGCCAGGCCGCGTTACGCAATGGGTTTGGGAACCCCGCCGCAGATGCTGAAGATGATCGCGCGCGGGATCGACATGTTTGATTGCGTTTTGCCGACGCGGCTCGCGCGAAACGGCACCGCGTTCACTTCAACCGGCACGATCAATTTGAAGAACGCGGAGTTCGCAATGGACACGCGGCCGATCGAAGAAAACTGCGGGTGCCCGGGATGCCATGAATTCACTCGCGGTTACATTCGCCATCTAACCAAAGCAGAGGAAGTTCTCGGCCTGCGCCTCATCACGCTGCACAATCTGCATTTCTACCTCGAACTGATGCGGCTGGCGCGGGAAACGATCGAGGACGGAACGTTCGACGGCTTTCGGCGCGACTTTGTGGCCAATTACCAGACGCGAGAGGTGGATTTGGAACAGCAAGAGATGTCTCGAGTTCGCTCGACATGACAGCAGCTCTGTAGCCACGCGCCTGTGGCGCGTCTTGCCTGACGGCGCATAGCATCGTGGCTACAGCAGCATGATTCCGCGTTGCGGCGAGAGCGTTCGCGCTTAAGCTGCCGGTCGCTTCCACTTTCCTGAGATGTTCGCGGTGCTTTTAGCTCAAGCGCAGCAAAGCTCCCCGGCTCCGCAGCCGGGCGGCGGGATCGGGTTTTTTGTGCCGCTCA
>DASQXY010000106.1:0-3949 GCA_035639455.1 Chthoniobacterales bacterium
AACCGGATGACCTACGCCGTCGCCACGCAAGCTTTGCCGATCGTCGCGGATTCTAGCGCTGCGAGGGAGATCGTAGTAGTGTCGATCCACGACGTCAGCCCGCTGACGCGATCGACTGCCGAAAAAATCCGAGGCGAGCTCAATCGCCATGGCATCAGCGTCTGCTCTTTGCTCGTGGTTCCAAATTATCATGCTCGCGGCGCGTCGATGGAAGACCGACAATTCGTCCGCTGGATACGCGATCTTGAGTCGGCCGGTGATGAAGTTGTCATCCACGGCTATTTTCACAAACGTCCCCGCCGAAAGTGCGAGAGCTGGCGAACAAAATTTCTCACGCGCTTATACACAGATGGTGAAGCCGAATTTTACGACCTGGATTACGACGAGGCGTTGCGGCGTATTTCCGCGGCGCGTGATGAGTTTATGGCGGCACGATTGGTGCCGCGTGGCTTTGTCGCACCGGGCTGGCTCCTTAGCCCGGAAGCAGAACGCGCAGCCCGCGATGCCGGGCTGGAATACACGACCCGACTGCGAAGCATTCGAGACCTGCGCTTTGGTGAAACTGTTTCGGCCCGATCGATTGTTTACAGCGTCCGCAGCCACTGGCGCCGCGGGACCAGCATGGCTTGGAATGGACTGCTCGCCAGTTTTTTGCAGATTGCGCCCCTTCTCCGGCTGAGCATTCACCCAGCTGATTACAATGATTCCGCCGTTTGGCGGCAGATCATCGATCTTATCAGAAGCCTGGATAAGACGCGAACGGCGACGACGTATCGTGACTGGATAGTCGAACACCGCGCGAGCGCCAACCAGACGCCGTAGTCAATGAGCCGGTGCGACCTGCACATTCATTCCCGCTACAGCGCGCGCTCGGAGGATTGGCTTTTTCGCCGGTTCGATTTTCCAGACAGCTGCTCCGATCCGCGCGAGTTACACCGCCAACTGCTGGCCCGCGGCATGGATTACGTCACACTCACCGATCACGACACGATTGAAGGATGCCTCGCAATCGCGGATTTACCCCAAACTTTTATTAGTGAGCAAGTTACGACCTATTTCCCGCAAGATCCGTGTAAGATTCACATCCTCGTCTGGGGTATCACTGAAGCACAGCACACAGACATTGTCGTGCTCCGTGATAACATCTTTGCGCTACAGCGCTATCTCCGAGCCGCTGGCATCACGCACGCGGTTGCCCATCCGCTCTACAGTATCAATGGCAAGCTCGAACCGTCGCATCTTGAGCGGTTGATTCTGCTCTTCAAGCATTTCGAAGGCATCAACGGTCTGCGCGATGCCCTGTTGAGCGAACTGACGCAAACGCTATTCGCGTCACTCACCCCGAAGAAGATCGACGATCTAGCGGCACGCCATGGCATCGCGCCCACTCACACTGAGCCGTGGAAGAAGATTTTCGTCGGCGGTTCGGATGATCATGGTGGCAAATTCGTCGCATCTGCGTACACCGAAACGCCGCTGGCAGATTCAGCAGAGAAATTCCTCGCTTTCATCCGACAGGGTCGCTGCGAGGCGAAAGGCCAGGGCGGAACTCCCCTCGCCCTGTCGCACGGCTTCTACAACACGCTCGCCGGTTTCATTCAGGAGCATTTCCACGAAAAACTCGGGCCGAGCGGCGCGCTGCTCGAGCAGATGTTCTCGCGCTTCATGGAAGGGCGCGACCCGACCGAGCTATCGCTAAGAGAGAAAGCGACCGTGTTCGCGCAAGGCGTGGTGTCCGGGAAAATCTTCGATCTGATGAAACCGGCCAACGTGTCGCTATGGAAAGAGCTTTCGAGCGAATTCCATCAAGCTCAAGCGAAAGCAAACGACAGCAGCGATCTCGAGCCGGAGCGGCGCACGTTTCTGATGGCCAACCTGGTAGCGGAACAGCTTGCGTATCGATTGTTCAAAAAGTTCGTGCAGCAGGTCAGCAGCGGGAATCTGGTCGAAAGCATGCAGGCGCTGAGCGCCATCGCCCCGATCCTGGTCGTCCTCGCGCCCTACATTTACGGCTTTCACAGCCAGGCGCCCTCGCGGAAATGGTTGCGCCGCGTGTTCAAGGAATTGACCGGCGCGATTCCAGCGGCGCTGCAGAATCAGAAGCGCGCCTGGTTCACCGACACATTGGATGACGTCAATGGCGTTGCGACAACCATCCGCAAGATGGCCGCGGCGGGAGCGGCTGCGGGGAAACAACTAACCGTGGTCGCGTCGCGTGGCGAACTCAAGATCAACCACATTCCGATCAAAAATTTTGAACCGATCGGCGAGTTCGAATTGCCCGAGTACGAACTGCAAAAACTTAGTTTCCCGCCGATCCTGCAAATGCTCGACTATGTGCAGAGGGAAAGATTTACTGAGATCATCATCAGCACACCCGGGCCGGTCGGGCTGACGGGATTGCTTGCAGCGAAAATGCTGAACCTGCAAACCAGCGGCATTTATCACACTGACTTTCCGCAATACGTGCGCATTCTGACCGAGGACAGTTTTCTCGAAAGTGTCACGTGGCGCTACATGCACTGGTTTTATGGACAGCTCGACGTCGTGTTCGTCAACTCTGAAGAATACCGGCAGAGCTGGATCAAACGCGGGTTTGACCCAGCCAAGCTGGAGATTTTCCCGCGTGGTCTGGACACGTGCCTGTTTCATCCAAAGCGGCGCGATGCCCGATTCTTCGAAAAATTTGCCGCTGGTAACGGCGCGGTTCGCCTGCTCTATGTCGGCCGCATTTCACGCGAGAAGGATCTCGATCTTCTGGCTGACACTTATCGGCGGCTTCGCAATGAAGGTTTGCCCGTGCAACTCTTCGTCGTTGGCCACGGTCCATATTTGCAGGCGTTTGCCGCGTCGCTTCCTGAAGCAGTCTTTACTGGATATCTTCGTGGTGAGGAGCTGGCGCGTGCCTACGCTTCGGCCGATGTTTTTGTTTTCCCAAGCACTACCGACACTTTCGGCAACGTCATCATTGAAGCGCAGGCGTCAGGTGTCCCGGTTGTAGTTTCGGATTCTGGCGGTCCGAAGGAACTCGTCGAGCACAACGAAAACGGGTTGATCACAAAGTCACATGACGTGGAAGATTTCACCCGCGCGGTGCGCCAGCTCGTTGTCGATCCTGCGCTGCGTGAGCGCATGCGCGGACGCGCACGCGAAAGCGTGACCGATCGCGCCTGGCCGACCGCGTTTCGCAAATTTTGGGCGGCAACGGAATTGTAAAGCGTCTCCAGAAACGCCGTGATGTAAACGGCGCTTGCTGAACCAGCGACACTAGCGTCCTGGAGATCTACGCGCGTCCTGTTTGCCTCCTCAGCATCTATATGTTTGTTGGCGATCTTGCGAGTGAAAACAGCCAATCGAATCGCATCCGGCCGCCGACGCACTCAGGAGCGAAGGACTGAAGTGCAGCGGCGTTATCCGATCGGCGCGGAATTGGTTAACGCGAGCGAAGCGCATTTCCGCCTCTGGGCACCAAAAGTGCAACACGTCGAGCTTGTGCTGGAAGGCGCAGGCAAAAATGGCTGCGATGTTTATCCGCTTACACGCGAGGAAGGCGGTTATTTCTCCGGCCTTGCCGAAGCGCGATCTGGACAGCGGTACCGGTTTCGCCTGGATCGTGGCGAGCAGCTTTATCCCGATCCGGCATCGCGATTTCAACCCGAAGGGCCGCACGGCGCGTCCGAGATTATCGATCCAGCACAATTCGAATGGGTGGATCGCGAGTGGCGCGGCGTAAAGCTTCCCGGGCAGATGATGTACGAATTGCACGTCGGCACGTTCGCGCTCGAAGGGACATGGCGAGCGGCCGCAGAAAAACTGCCGCTGCTCAAAGAGGACGGCATTACACTTGTGGAGATGATGCCGGTCGGCGATTTTCCCGGCCGCTTCGGCTGGGGATACGACGGCGTCAATCTATTCGCACCGTGTCATCTCTACGGCACGCCCGACGACC
>DASQXY010000107.1:0-9252 GCA_035639455.1 Chthoniobacterales bacterium
ACTCTAAATCCCGCCATTCACGAGCGGAATCGATACGTGAGACAAACATCAGATCCGCTTGCGACGGGGCGCCGAGATTTAATGCGGTTTGATTTCTGAGATCCACGCCTGCCGGCGAATCAGCGGGTTGTGCCATGAGCCTCGCCCAGTCGAGTGCTTCTGCGCGATGCACGGGCACGGGTTTTCGCTCGCGCAAAATGTGAATCATGGCGCCGAAATGATCCTGCGTGTCGAGGATCACGTCTTGAATTTTGCCGAGGGGCCAGATGGCGTAGAGCGCGATTCGGTCGGGCAATCGTCCTGAAGAAAGCTGCCTAAGCGCGAACGCGAGGAGCGGGTTTGTCAGCGTTGCCGGAAAATCCAGCATCCGTGCGGCAATTTCCCTCTTGAGCGTGAAATCGATCGGGCTGCCGAAAACCAGTTTGTCGGCGGCGAACAGCGAAAAATTCCCGGCGTACCAGTAGGGGTTGACGTCCGGGATTAAAAACCAGCTCGGCGAAAGCGAGATTACCACTTTTCGGCCCCACAAATCGCCATCGAGCGCGGCGACTTTTTGTAGAATTGTCAACGAGGTTGCACCGGGCTTGGCGATCGGCGAAACCTGAAAACCGGTCGGCGCAGTGCTAAAGAAATTGGCTGCGGTTTTGGGAGCCGGCCCGACCGCCAGCTCCGAACTGCCGTAAGCTGCCAGCACATCGTGGGCACGCGCGGCTGCGCGTTGAAACGCGAGGCCTTGGTGTTTCTGCGGGAAGAGCTCGGGAGCTACGGACGCGAGATTCCTTTGCTCAAGACGACTCGCGACTATTCGGCCACTAGCCAGGAGGAGCACGGTGAGACCGCAGGCAATCAGTGCTGCAAACAAGTGCGGCTTACTGGTCGAGACGGTGGCGCGTTCGTTCACACACAGAAGCCGTGCGCGATGGAGGGTTCGAACCTCCGACTTCTTGCGTGTGAAGCAAGCGCTCTACCCCTGAGCTAATCGCGCGAGCGGAGGTGAAAAGTGATGAGTGATGGGTGACGAGTCAAGCGTACCGGCAATTGGTAGGGAGACCCTGAGCGAAGTCGAATGGGCCGACGCGTGCTAAATTACATTGTAAGCGAGGCGCTTGCCCTGCAAAGAGATGCGCGCGATACAGAGGCATGTCTGAACACAAAGTTACGCTTACCTGGCAGCGCGGCGACAAACCATTCGAGTACCAAAAGTACTCGCGTGATCACACTTGGAAATTCGATGGCGGACACGAGATGCAGGCGTCGGCCGCGCCGGCTTATCTCGGTAACCCGCAGCTGGTCGATCCGGAGGAAGCCTTCATCGCTTCGATCTCCAGTTGTCACATGCTGACCTTTCTTGCGGTCGCGGCGAAAAAGAAATTCATGCTGGACGAATACGTCGACGAGGCGGTCGGTCACATGGAGAAAAATCCAGAGGGAAGAATGGCGATCACGCGCGTGACTCTGCAACAGCGTACTAAATTCTCCGGGGAACGACAGCCGACACCTCAGGAGCTTGACGAAATGAATCATGCCGCACACGAACAGTGTTTCATCGCTAACTCGGTCAGAACTGAAATCACGGTCGAGCCGCAAAATTAGACCGCGAATTACGCCGATAAAGGCAGATCCTGTAGCGCTGGTCGATGACCGCCGGATGCTCAGCATAAGGATTCGATCCGCGACATCCGCGTAATCTGCGGTTTAGTCTCGCTCGATGACTCAGTCCGACTCACAGCGGATGGAAAAGATCGTCAGCTTGTGCAAGCGGCGCGGCTTCATCTTTCAATCGAGCGAAATCTACGGCGGTCTGAATGGGCTCTGGGATTACGGGCCACTCGGCGTCGAGCTGAAACGTAACCTGAAAAACTACTGGTGGCGCGTCATGGTGCACGAGCGCGACGACGTCGTTGGTATGGACGGCGCGATTTTGATGAATCGGGCGGTATGGAAAGCAAGCGGTCACCAAGACACGTTCACCGATCCGATGATCGATTGTCGATCTTGCAAGGCTCGTCTGCGCGGTGATCAGCTCGTTGAGAAAAAGGGCGTGAAACAGTGCCCCATCTGCGGAAGCAAAGATCTGACCGAGCCGCGCGCGTTCAATTTGATGTTCAAGACCTACGTCGGTGCGACAGAAGATGAGTCAACGCTGACGTATCTTCGCCCGGAAACGGCGCAATCGATTTTCGTGCAGTTCAAAAACGTCCTCGAAATCTCGCGCAAGAAATTACCATTCGGCATCGCGCAGATCGGCAAGGCGTTCCGCAACGAAATCAATCCGCGCAATTTCACCTTTCGCTCCCGCGAGTTCGAACAGATGGAACTGGAATATTTTTGCCGGCCGGAGCAGGGGTTGGAATTGCTCGAATATTGGAAGGAAGAGCGGCTGAAGTTTTATGAGAACATCGGCATCGCTCGCGAACAGCTGCATCTGAGAACGGTGCCGGACGAGGAGCGCGCGTTTTACTCCAAAGGCACTTACGACATCGAGTACGACTTTCCTTTCGGCCGGCAGGAACTCGAAGGCGTCGCTTATCGGACGGACTACGATTTAGCGCAGCACCAAAACGCGAGCGGCAAATCGCTCGAGTATTTCGATGAGGAAACGAAGCAGCGATTCGTCCCACACGTCGTTGAGCCGAGCGCCGGGGTAGATCGCACGATACTCGCCCTGATTTGCGACGCTTACTCGGAAGACGAAGCCCCGAACGAGAAAGGAAAAATGGAAGCGCGCACTGTACTGCGCTTTCATCCACGGGTCGCGCCGATCAAGTGCGGGGTGTTTCCGTTGCTGAAAAACAACCAGCAGCTCGTCGCGAAAGCGAAGGAGATCGTCAATCTTGTCCGCCCGCATGTGGCGGTTTTTTACGACGAGAGCGGCGCGATTGGCCGCCGCTATCGGCGGCAGGACGAGATCGGCACACCATTTGGTGTCACGGTCGATTTCGAAACGCTTGGAGAGAAAGGTCGACAATTGCAAAACACGGTTACGGTGCGGGAGCGCGATTCCATGAAGCAGGAGCGCGTGCAAATCTCGGAGCTGAACGAACTCCTCGAGTCGCGACTTGCATAGCTGAATTGAATGGCTGTTACGGACGTCGCTGGCTTCGATGTGCTTGGCCGGGTGCTGAACGGACCGGCGGTTTCCGATCTCGAGACGATCGCGAGTTAACCCGAGCGTTGTCGGGGCGGCTGTGTCAGCCGCCTGTTTATAATTCAGGCGCTGGCCAAGGGCTCTACAATTTTGCCGGATGCAAGACCTCGCGGATTTGAATTTCGCCGATGTCGAGTTGCAGCGCCTCGCGCGCAACGCGCAGGAAATTGTCCGGCGCGTCGGTCAAACGAACTTGGAGTTCGCGGGCGTTTTCGGGCGGCGCGCCGAGTGATTGTCCATCCAATAATTCGGCGACGGCACGCGCGCAGTTGACCGCCGAATCAACCAGCCGCACGTTTTCGCCTGCCGAGCGGCTGATCGCCGGCGCGAGTAGGGGATAATGGGTGCAACCGAGTACGAGCGTGTCGATACCGCCGTCTAACATCGGTTCCAGATAACGCGCGATCACTTGGTCGGTCACGGGGTCGTCAAGCATGCCTTCTTCGATCAAAGGGACGAGCAGCGGACAGGCGCGGCTCGTCACCCGCAGATCGATATCGAGGCCGCGCAACGCCGTTTCGTACGCACCACTGCGAATAGTGGCACGCGTGCCAATGATTCCGACGTGACGATTCCGTGTGGCTGTCACCGCGGCACACACGCCCGGCTCGATCACGCCGATCACCGGAACATCGAGATGCTTGCGCAGTTGTGGAATCGCAACCGACGAAACCGTATTACAGGCGACGACAAGTGCCTTCGCGTTTTCTGCGATCAGCATGTTAGCAAGCTCAATCGCGTAACGTTGGACTGTCTCAGCGCTTTTGCCGCCATACGGCACGCGTGCGGTGTCGCCGAGGTAGAGAATCTTTTCGTTAGGCAAAACGTCGAGTAACGCTTTTGCGACGGTTAGTCCGCCGATGCCTGAATCGAAAACGCCGATCGGGCGCGAGTCGCTCATGCAAAGTAATGTGGCGCAACTTTGTAAGTTGCGCATTTGGCAGCGCAAGCTGGAAACTTGCGCCACATTAAAGCCGAAATGCCCGAGCTGCCGAAAACCTACGACCCAAGATCAGTCGAGCCGAAGTGGTACGCGCGCTGGCTTGAGAACCGCGATTTCGAAGCGGACCCGAAGTCGAGTAAGCCGCCGTTCTCGATTGTCATGCCGCCGCCCAACATCACCGGCGTGCTAACACTCGGGCACGTGCTCAATAACACTATCCAGGACATTCTTGCCCGCCGCGCGCGGATGCTCGGGTTCGAAGTGCTTTGGTTGCCCGGCGTCGATCATGCCGGCATCGGAACGCAAACCGCCGTCGAGAAATGGCTGCGCAAAAATGAAGGCGTCACGCGCCACGATCTCGGCCGCGAAAAATTTCTCCAGCGCGTCCTTGAATGGCAGGACAAACACGGCGGCATCATTATCGAGCAACTGAAACGGCTCGGTTGCTCAGCCGATTGGTCGCGCCAGCGCTATACGCTGGATGACGCCTACGCCCGGGCCGTGCAAAACGTTTTTGTCGATCTTTACAACAAGGGCCTGATCTACCGCGGTCGCCGCATCATCAACTGGGATCCGGCGGCACAGACTGCTCTCTCAGACGAGGAGGTTATTAACAAACCGCAGAAGGGATATCTTTATTACGTCCGCTATGAAATTGTCGACGAGCCGGGGCGCTTCATCGAAGTCGCAACGACGCGGCCAGAGACGATCATGGCGGATACCGGTGTCGCCGTTCACCCGCGCGACGACCGATATGCCAATCTAATCGGCAAACACGCATGGCGGCCGCTCGCTCGCGATCAGATTCCGATCATCGCGGATGACGCGATCGATCCGGAGTTCGGCACGGGCGTGCTAAAAGTCACGCCTGCGCACGACAAACTCGATTTCGAGATTGGTCAACGCCATAAGTTGCCGATTCTCGATGTTCTGACACCCGACGGACGAATCAATTGCCCGGCAGAGCCGGCAGTGCACGGGCTTGATCGCTTCGAGGCTCGCAAACGCGCCGCCGAACTACTGCAACATCGACATCTGCTCGCCAAGGCCGAGCCGTATGAGAACAACGTCGGCTTCAGTGACCGGAGCGATGTGCCGATTGAGCCGCGGATCAGCGAACAATGGTTTTTGCGTTACCCAAAAACAAAAGAAGCGCTCGCGGTCGTCCGCGAACATCTCATCCGGTTCTTTCCTGAGCACTGGGAGAAGGTTTACGCCCAATGGCTCGAGAATATTCAGGACTGGTGCATTAGCCGCCAAGTGTGGTGGGGTCATCGCATACCGGCCTGGTACCGCGTTCATATTTTCCCGGGACCACGTCGTCCCGGAGAGGGATATGCAATCGAAGGCCCAGTGGTTCGGGTTGAATCACCGGGTGTAGGTTGGACGCAAGAGGAAGACACTCTCGACACGTGGTTTTCGTCGTGGCTGTGGGCGTATAAGACGATGGACGCTGAAACGCGGCGGAAATTTTATCCCACGAGCGTGCTCGTGACCGGGCCGGACATCATTTTCTTCTGGGTCGCGCGGATGATCATCGCCGGGCTGGAGTTCAAACCGGGTACATCGGAACGCGACCAAGACAATGTTCCGTTCCGGCATGTTTATTTCACCGGGATCATTCGCGACAAGCTCGGGCGAAAAATGTCCAAATCGTTAGGCAACTCGCCTGATCCGCTCGATTTGATTGATAGGTACGGCGCGGATGGCCTGCGCTTCGGGCTCATGCGCATCGCGCCGAGTGGCCAGGACATTCGGTTTGATGAAAAACAAATCGAGGAAGGCCGAAACTTCGCGACCAAGCTTTGGAACGTCGCGCGCCTCCGGCAAATGCACGGGTCAAGCTCGCCTACGCCAAAGATCGATCCAGACCAATTGTCAAACTACGCGGTCGAGGTGTTGGCGCGCCTGAGCGAAACCATCGATGCGATCGAAGAAGCGTATCGTGGCTACGAGTTCAACACGGTCGCACAGCAGCTCTACAATTTTATCTGGAGCGATTACTGCGACTGGTTTGTGGAAGCGGCTAAGACAGACATCTTTGGCACCGACCAGGCAGAGAAGAGATCTGCCCTGGCAGTGATGGACCACGTCTTATCGGCCGTGTTGCGCCTGTTGCATCCTTTCATGCCGCACATTACCGAGGAGCTGTGGTCGATGTTCGGCTTCAGCGCGGGCTCGATTCAATTCGCCCCGCCGCCCCAGAAAGTTCGGCTGGAGCTTATCGACGTTCCGGCGAAGAGGGCCCGTGTCTCTGCGATTTATTCCGCCGTGCAGGCAGGGCGAAACCTGCGTGCCGAGGCAAAGGTTCTGTCGAACCAAAAGGCGCGGTTCGTTTTGCGGGCGACCGATGGTGATCTTAGCAGCGAGCTACCCACGCTTGAGCGATTGCTCAATGCCGAGCAGCTAACGATAGATCGACAGTATCATGGCGCACCGGGCGAACCGATGGCTGTAACCCCACTCGGCGAAATGTTTCTCCTCATAGGCGCCTCCGACAAAGAAGCCGAACGCGAGCGTCTCGACAAACAAATCACCGAATTGGAGGTACAATTGCGCGCGACAGAGGCGAAATTGGCCAACCAATCATTCCTCGAGCGAGCGCCGGCTGGCGTCGTCCAAGAACACAGACAGCGCGAAAAACATTTCAGCGAGCAACTGGCGAAGCTGAAGCAGGCACGCGAACGCCTGAATTAAAGATCACCTTCTGATTATCGATGTTGGCGCCGCGGCTCGCGAAGTAGTCGCGTAGCTCGGGCGTGTAGAAGCTCCCGTCCCATTCCATGTTGAACTCGAGCCAGACGCGGCCGCCCGGTTTCACGTGACGCGCGAGATCGTCGAGAAAGAATTCCCATTCCGGTACACCCCAGAGGTCGGGCATTTTGTGATTGTTGAAGCAAATCATGAATGCGGTCACGACATCGAACCGTTCGCCCAAATCGGGTAGGGGAACGAATGGGCGAACCCGCCAGATGACGCGGCGCACGCCTAACATGCGGGTGCTGTCGGCGAACATCGGCAGCTGATCGATGTCGAGCCCGACGACCTCGTGGCCTAACAACTGGGCGATGTAAGCGAAGTAACCGGCGCCGCACCCGAGATCGAGCACGCGCTGGCGCACGGGCGTGTCCAGACCGACGCCGCGGATCCGGTTGATGTTGATGTCGATCCAACGGGGAAGATCGAGATACTTCGGCCAGTTCTCGCCGGGGTCGTCAACGACGTAACGCGCGTAAATCACCTCAAATCTCTTGCGATCAATCGTGTCAATGATCGCCTGCGATTCGAGTTTCACCGGCAATCGCCAGTTCACGAGAAACCGCCGAACGCGGCTTCCTGCGCTGCTGAACGCGCGGCCGTTCGCGATCTTGGCCATTTTCTCCGAGAAACGCATACGCGATCGAGAATACTTTGGCGCGGTGGCGTGCCACGGCAATTTCAATTAAGCTGACCCCGATGAGCTTTGGAAAAAAGCTGCTCTGGGTCGCGGTCACGCTTGTTGGAATAGGCGCGCTGGCGATGCTGGCGCTTTCACGGGGCGAGCAAATTAGCGCGCTCTGGATCATCGTGGCCGGCCTGTGCGCGACGGCGGTCAGCTACCGGTTCTACAGCAAATGGCTCGCGACCAAGGTGCTCGTGCTCAATGATGAGCGCGCCACGCCGGCGCTTGTCAAAAACGACGGCAAAGATTTCGTGCCGACGAATCGCTGGATGGTGTTCGGCCACCATTTCGCAGCGATCGCCGGACCTGGACCGCTCGTTGGGCCGGTGCTCGCGGCGCAATTCGGATTTTTACCAGGCACGCTCTGGATTTTAATCGGCGCGACGCTCGGCGGCGCTGTGCACGACATGATCGTGCTGTTCGCGTCGGTGCGTCGTGGCGGCAAAACGCTCGGGCAAATGGTGAAGGAGGAAATCGGCCCCGGCGTGGGCGCGCTCGCGCTGGTGAGCGTGCTCGCGATCATGATCATTCTGCTCGCCGTGCTGGCGCTGGTCGTGGTACAGGCGCTCGCGCAAAGCCCCTGGGGCGTGTTCACGATTGCCATGACGATTCCGATCGCACTCGTCATGGGCGGCGCGCTGCGTAGCGGTAAAGCGACCGTTACCGCGGTGACAATCTTTGGAGTAGTCGGTCTGCTGCTGGCCGTGTGGGGCGGACAATTTCTGACACATTTTCCCGCGCTCGAAGCTTGGTTCCGTCACGATGCGAAATGGATCGCATGGGCGATCATGCTTTACGGATTGGCCGCTTCGATCTTGCCGGTCTGGATGCTGCTGACGCCGCGCGATTACCTGAGCACGTTTATGAAGCTCGGAACGGTAGTCGCGCTCGCGGTAGCGGTCATCCTGATTCACCCGACGCTGCAAATGCCGGCGATCACTCGGTTCATCGACGGCACGGGCCTCGTTTTTGCCGGGCCGGTGTTTCCGTTCGTTTGCATCACGATCGCCTGCGGCGCCGTGTCGGGTTTTCACTCCCTCATCGCCTCCGGGACCACGCCGAAAATGCTCGGACGCGAATCGCGCATTCGCGACATCGGCTACGGCGCGATGGTGACGGAGATGATGGTGGCGCTGATGGCGATCATCGCCGCGTCGGTTCTGAATCCTGGCGAATACTTCGCCATCAATATGAAAGGCACGCCGGCACAAGTGGTCGCGACCGTCTCGGCCGCGGGTTTTCCAGTCACCGAAAACGAGATGTCGATCTTAGCGCATAATCTGGGCGAGACGACGATGTTCAACCGTGCCGGCGGCGCGCCGACGTTCGCCGTTGGCATGGCGCACATGTTCGCGCGCGTCTCGGCCAGCCCGACGGCGATGGCGCTCTGGTATCACTTCGCCATCGTGTTCGAGGCGCTATTTATTCTGACGACGATTGATGCTGGGACGCGGGTCGGGCGATTTCTGTTGCAGGATTTGTTAGGCAACGTGTGGCGACCGCTGGCCAATACACGCTCGTGGACAGCGAATTTTTCGGCTAGTGTCCTGCTGGTCGCTGCCTGGGGCTGGTTTTTGTATCAAGGCGTGATCGATCCGCTCGGTGGCGTGAACACGCTGTGGCCGCTCTTCGGTTTGGCGAATCAGCTTCTCTCCGTGATCGCGCTCTGCCTGGGCACAACCGTCCTGATCAAGATGCGCAAAACTAAATACCTGTTCG